>JAZNAW010000119.1:0-63370 GCA_045586745.1 Candidatus Cryptobacteroides sp. | reverse complement strand
AAGAGGATGTGCAGCTGGCAGGTATAATCAAGGACTACCCTGTCAGAACAGCAATCAACATGATTACTGATGAATGTACCATCTTGTATGTATTCACGGAAGACAAGATGCGTTTGACAGGAGATTATATCGTAAAGATGAATCAGGTGACGGAGAAGAACAAACAGGAACTGTTCGACCTGAGTGCTGCGGCTATAGCGGATAAATATGGGCCAGGTACTCTTGTCCGGTCAGGTTACATCAAAGACCTGATTGACAGCGAATATGTTCATATCAGCAATCAGTTGACCCTTGTCAATATTCTTATGGTAATAGCTATAATGCTCGCTGCTCTTGGACAGATTGCAATGAGTACATATTATGCTTCCGAACGACAGAAGGATATCGGCATCCGTAAGGTATTCGGAGGCACAGTCCGAAGCGAGAGCATCCGCAATATCCGCGATTACATGCTCTACTGCCTTGCAGCATGTGCCATAGGTATTCCGACGGCCGTATGGATAGCCGGCAGATATCTCGATACATTTACATACCGTATGCCTTCGAAACCATGGATATACATCCTTGCTGCCATTACGGTCTTCAGCATCTCCTTCGCTTCTGTCCTGTGGCAGACCCTCCGCGCTGCCAGGACGAACCCTGCAGAGGCGCTGAAGAAGGAGTAGAGATGGCCGGCCGGTGCCGGGCATGACGGGTGCGGAATCCCGGATCGGGCATGGCAAGCGGAAGCGACGCGCTACACGTAAAGCGATGACCGCCAACGCTTTAGGCTAAATCGCCTGCGGCAGATGACACAGGCGATTCACAGCAAAATATTGATACACAAACACTTATAATAATAGAGATGAAAAGTTATCTGAGATTCCTATCGAGAAACAAGCTGTACACTGCCATCGAGGTCGTGGGACTGAGCGTGTCGCTGGCCTTTGTACTGCTGATCGGCACATATGTATGGCAGCAGTATGCGACTATACGCAATACAAGAGATTATGATCGGATATATTGCATCGGAAGGCAGAATCCGTCAGGAGTAAAGTATCATGGACTGCATCTTAGTCTCGCGGGTACATTGAAGAATAACGTGCCCGAAATTGAAGAGAGCTGCAGATACTACAATATCTTTGAGAGTCCCATCACGCTTGGCGGAGAGAAGATAATGGCTAACACCGTATGTGTTGACAAGGATTTCTTCAAGATGTTCGGATGCAGGTTCCTGGCAGGTTCCTCTGATGAGTTTGACAATATAAACAATGTTGTCGTCAGCGAGTCTTTTGCTGAAGCTCATGGTGGTGTCGAGAATATCATCGGCAAGACGATGTCCAAATATAAGGACGGGCTTACAGTGACAGGTGTCATCGAAGATATAAACAATTCTGTAATAGCATACAACGACGTTTTCCTGAATGTAGATGCAAGGGGAAATGTCGGGATGTACATCCATGATACATATACATTTGTAAAACTAAGAGAAGGGGTAAAGATCGATGATGCGAAGGATAAGATAGAACAGGAGGTACAGAAGGGATTTGACAGTTCTCCTTTCCACTTGGGATATACGCCGATGATCATGAGCTTCAAGGAGGTATTCTTCGATGATGCTGCGGATTTCTCGCAGTCGTTGAATAACTGCAACCGCAGGAATCTGATGGTCATGACCTTCGTTGTCATCCTGCTGCTTGTTTCAGCGCTGATCAATTTCATCAACCTGAGTGCCGCGATGTCCGGTAAAAGGCTGAAGGAAATGGCGACAAGGATGGTTTCAGGAGCTGACAGCAAATCGATCTTCAGAAAATATGTCATGGAATCTGTGGGGCTGTGTCTTGCATGCATGACTCCGGCAGTATTGCTTGCACTTGCATTGGAGCCGTATATGAACCTCCTTCTCAACAGCGACATTGATATAGACATCAGCCTCTCCTTCATGAGCATCATGGTGTATGTGGCAGGAGCCGTTGTCATCGGTCTTGCTGCGGCAATCCTTCCGGGTTTGATAGGAATATCAGTAAAACCTCTGGATGTTCTCAAAGGTCACTACAGAGCAAGGAGCAAGATGGTCTTCAGCAAGATATTCATTGTGCTTCAGAATGCTGTTTCAATCATTCTCATTGCCTTGACAATGACTATGAACAGACAGATGGACCATATGGTCAACATGCCGATCGGTGCAGATGTGGAAGACCTCTACTATCTGTGGGTCGATGATTTCAGGGCAAGCGGGCCGCTTGTGGAGGAACTGAAAAAGATGCCGTTTGTAGAGAATATCGGTTTCTCCGAAGGATATCCGGGAGGGACAGTCGAATCATTGATGGAAGTCGAAAGAGGCAAGGAACAGAAAATGGGTATCATTTATTGTGATGAAGAGGCATTTGAAATGTACGGTCTTGACTTTGCCGACAAGCGTACTGATGATCCGGTAAATACATTGTGGGTAACTCAGATCACTTATGATGCATTCAAGGCAAATGGTGCTGACCTTGACGATCCTGAGATCGTAAAGATGATGGCATTCGGCGGCCCTGGCTCCCGGTTCGGAGGAATATTGAGCGATTTTGCATTGACTGACGCACTTTCGATTGACAATGACATGTGGTGTCTGGTCAGTGTATTTTCAAAAGAGGATTTCCGTCCGTTCATGTCAGATGGAGCCGGAATCGTATTGAAGACTGTAGGTAATCATAATGAAAATGCAAAAGCAATATCTGAAGTATACAGGAAATTCAGCGAGGAGGTCAGAGGCGTATATATTGAACCAAGGGATTCCGGTTATATAAATGTCCTTCGTGCATCAAAACTGAATGAAGTGCATAATCAGTCAAAGATCATGAACATATTCATGTTCCTGTCTGTACTGCTTTCATTCATGGGTCTGGTTGCGATGAGCACATACTATTCTGATGAAGGCATAAGCGACATAGCAATCAGAAAGGTCTATGGCAGCACCATCGAAGATGAGACCGTCACCAGTGTATGGAAATATACAAAGATGATAATCCTGTCATGTGTCATCGCAGTACCTGTTGCTATCTTTGCCTGCGGCAGATATCTGGACGGTTTCGTCTATCGTACCGATAATGCCTGGTGGGTCTATGTCCTGACGACATTGGCAATAGTGCTGATATCGGTAGCTGCTGTCTTTGTCCAGACGCTCCGTGCCGCCCGCACCAACCCTGCCGAGGCGCTGAAGAAGGAGTAGAGATGGCCGGCCGGTGCCGGGCATGACGGGCTAGACACCGGGGCGGCCATGATGGACAGAGGAGACGCGCGACGCGCAAAGCGTTGGCCAGCAACGCTTTAGAATAAATCACCTGCGGCAGATGACACAGGCGATTTAGAGTAAGTAACTGAAAATTAATGATTTGCATGAAGAGTTATTTAAGGTTCCTGGGAAGAAACAAGTTGTACACTGCCATCGAGGTCGTGGGACTGAGCGTGTCGCTGGCATTCCTGATCATACTTGGTTCTTATGTGCTGCAGGATTTGAATTGCAATAAGAGCATCAAGAATCTGGAGGAAGTTCACATCCTGCGCAACAAGCAGATAATGAACGAGTTCCTCGTGCGACATGATATGACATCCGAACAAGTCAGTCATATCCCGGGAATCAAGGACATGTGCCAATATTTATATGAGACGGAGAATTTCGGCAGACAGGTATTTACTGCGAAGTATCAGGACGATGAGTATATTCTTAATTCATTGATGGCAACAGACAGGAACTTCTTCGATTTCTTCAGTCTGCCTCTCAGCATTGGAGATCCTCATGATATCCTAGTCAACATGAACGGAGCAGTTATTTCGGAGAGAATCTCTAAGGCGATATTCGGTGACAGAAATCCGATAGGCGAGAAATTATCTGTTCAATTTACATTCAGCGCTGATTACAGTCTGTTTGAATTTGTAATAGAAGGCGTGTTCCCTGAATTCCCTTCAATTGCGGTCCGTGAACCTGATATTGTGATCAGAATGGATAACTACAGTCATATCCAGGCATCTGTATTTCAAGATATTCAGAATCAAGAGATTCCGAGGATTCAGTTCATAAGGATCGAACCGGCGGGCGATATGGAAATCACGCGGAACGGCTTGAATGATGCTTACAGCAATGCGGCAGGAGACAACGATTTCTATGACATTGAAATAGTGAGCCTTACGGACTTTTACAGAAAGGAGGCATTCGAAGAGAACAGAGGTAGTGCTTATTGTAATTACCGTAATACCGATACGTTCTACATATATTTGTTCATATGCATACTTCTTGCCTGCCTGTCTCTCATAAATTACATCTTGCTCACTATTGCATATTCACATTTCAGGATCAAGGAGATCGCCACACGGCAGCTTCTGGGTACTGAAAGGAGTGCAATAATCACCCGATGCATTCTGGAGGCAATGTTCCTGATCGTCATATCCATGATATTTGCCGGACTTATTTCTCTTGGGGCCAAGAATCTTTTCAGCAATCTGCTGAATATCGAGATTGATCCTCTGAAGACATTACCGGAATATATCTTGCTTGCGGTAAGCGCAGCAGCCATGGCCTTGCCGGCTGGACTTGCATCATCACTTGCGCTCACAAAATATAGTCCCATAGACATTATCAAAGGACAGAAGAGAATGAAGGAGAAATCCATATTGAGCAAACTGTTCATAGGATTCGAAGGATGCCTTGCCATATCATCCACTACCCTGCTGCTTACTGTGACAATGCAGATCATATTCCTGCTGAATTACCCTATGGGATATGAGACAGACAATCTGATTTACATTGAATATAAATCTCAGATGCCAAGACACACTGACGAGCTGCAGAGCCTACCATTCGTAGAAAATCTTGGAATGATCGGCAACACTCCCATGAGTTGTTATGTAACTTTCCCTAAAGGCGGCAATGTCATAGGCTATGTCGAAGCACAGAGGTGCTCATTCGATATGATGGGAATAACGATCTCTGATTATGGCGAACCGGATGATAACCCATATGGATTGGGAATATATCTGAGTGACGAATCAATGGATGCCATTCCTGGAGCAATTGAAAACAGAGAATGGTTGATTTATGAATCGGGCCGCAAAAAGGAAATCAGCGGAACATGCAGCCAGTTCAGACTCGGCACAATGAAAAAGAGCAGCATTAACCTTTGCGCTGCTTATATTATTCCGGACAGAAGTCCCTCAATCAACAACGATATACTCGTGAAGGTAATAGGAGACGAAAACAAAGCATGCAGGGAAATTGAAAAAATGTACGAAGACCTTGGATATGATTTCAGGTCTATATCCGTGAAGTCTTTCAATCAATATCATGAGGAAGATTTCAAAGAGGAAAGAAGTATGCAGAATCTGTTGTTGGCGTTTGTACTGACCTGCCTGCTTATGACCGCAATGGCGATTGCTGCCTTCAGCAGTTACTATACACAGCTGCAGACACATGATACCGCGGTACGGAAGGTATTCGGAATCTCGCGTCGTGAAGTATTCTGGAAGACAGTCTGGGGATTCTTATTGCCGATCCTGACATCTGCCGTAGTTGCGATCCCTGCCACATACTTTATGGTCACGAAATGGCTTGAGAACTATACCCTCCGTATCGACAACTCATGGACGATATATGCCGCAGGATTGGCAATCGTCCTGGCAGTCACTCTGTCGGCAGTAGCCTTCCAGGCCCTCCGCCTTGTCCGCACGAACCCTGCCGAGGCGCTGAAGAAGGAGTAGCCCGAATGTGCTGCACGCAAGGCTCTGACCAGCAGGGTTTTAGGCTAAATCGCCTGCGACAGATGACACAGGCGATTCAAAGTAAATAATTGATAATTAGGGTTTTACATGAAAAGGCATTTAAGATTATTGAGCAGGAGCTTGGCGTTTAGCATTGCGGTCTGTGCGTGCGGACAGAATACTGCGGAGGAAGCGGCTGACTTCGTCTTCGGGACTGAGAATGTAGATGGTGACGAGACGTATTATTCGAAGGCGGCGGTCGTCACAGGGTCGATCGCGAACCGAAATGTGTACCCGAATACGACCGAGATCAGCCTCACTCTCCCCTTCTATGACAGGGTCGACAACCGGCAGACATCGACGATATATGATGATCAGTTCGGATTTTCAGTGCTTCCATATGGACCACGTACGGTTTCGATGGCGCCTTTTGTCGACCATATGGTCGTATGTCCGGGAGATTCCGTTCATGTCGAACTTGACTTCGCTGAACTTGGGAAGGTCCGCTTTTCGGGAAACGGTGCGGATAATAATGTCAAGATCAATGAGTTCCATATGTACTATTATCTCAGCCATGACTGGCCGAGTCATGGTAATTATGAGATTGCGTCCGATGGTACGATTGACAGTAAATACAAGGATCCGGAGAGGCTTGTCGGTGCATTGAAGGAGAAACGTCGGTACCATCTTTCAAGACTGGAGGCGTTCATCAAGGAGAAGCATCCGAGCAAGGAACTGGAGACTATAATTTATTTCAGCGGCAGAAAATAAATTTTAACTTTACACTTTTGTAAAGTTTCTTTACAGCAAGGCATCTTCACAAAACAGCTAAACCACTGAAAACAAACACATTAAGAAGTATGGCACGACAGTGGTTGTGCTTTTGGCCGCAAAGGTACTGACATGAGAAAGACAAGAATAAGCACCATACTCAACATCATCGGAATGAGCGTGTCTCTGATGGTGTTCCTTGTGCTGTTTGCACAGGTGTGGTTCGACTACAGTTTCAACCGCAATTTCGAGGATTACAGGAACATCTACAGGCTGGAGAGGCCATCCGGTTCGGATGACACGGAATACAGATTCGACTATGTGTCCAGGACAAAAGCCGAGATAGACAAGTACAAGGCTTCGTCACCGGATATCGTTGCGGCATGTGACTACGCGGAACTTGACATGGCTCTGGATTTCAAGATGTGCTTCAATGACAATGGTGAAATCAGGAAATATGATCTGCCATGGACATTTACGGACACTGCCTTCCCTACCGTATTCGGAATTGATGTCGTTGCAGGTTCCCTGGACAGTTACAATACTGAAAATGCCGCCCTGATATCAGAGGATTATGCGGAATTGATATTCGGAGACAGGAATCCTGTCGGAGAGGTACTGAGCCTTGAGATGTTCCAGTACGAATACAGGATCGTCGGCGTCTACAAGACCCTGCCGGAAAACTGTACCGTCATCAACGGTCTTCTGGTAAACGAGGGTGACGTGGAAGAGACTCTTCTGGCAATACATACGGGCTTCTTCCGACTGAAGGACGGAGCGGATCCGGAAGAGGTGGTGAAGAATTTCCCGGACTGTCCTCCGGGTACACGTCTGACACCTATCGCTGACACGCATTTTCTCGAAGACACCAGAGAAAGCATAAAGCCATATGCAAACAGGACCCAGATCCTTATCCTCCTGTCGATATCGCTTCTCTTCCTTGTCATATCCATCTTCAACTATGTAAATTTCGCAATCGCGTCCATCCCGTTCAGAATCAATGAGATAAACATCGAGAAAGTTTACGGTGCGAGCAGAGGAAGGCTGATATTCAATCAATTGAAGACCAATCTGGCAATATGCCTGGTTTCATTCGCCTTGGCTGTCGGACTGATGGAAATCGTCGCAGGGTCGCAGTTCGCGGCATTCAGTTCATGTTCATTGGCCGTAAAGGACAATCTGGCCGCAATCATGATCTGCCTGGCAACAGCACTGGTCACAGCCGCGACCGGAGGACTTGTAACGGCATTGTACAGCACATCCTTCGCTCCCGGCATGATCCTGAAAGGAGAATTTGCCATTTCCGGCAAGGGTACTTCCTTCCGCAGAGTCAGCATGATCCTTCAGTTCATCCTCTCGTGCGTATTTCTTATCTGCGGCCTGATGATAAGCAGGCAGACGGACTACATGGTGTCGCAGGATAACGGATTCGAGTCAGAGAATGTCCTGCATATGAAGACCATACTCCACGACAAATGGCAGAACTATTTCTACATTCTTAAGGAGAATCCGGGAATATATGACATCACATGCGGCGAATCTCCGATACAGGAAGGCACGTCCTCGAGAAACCATATGTTGTCGAAGGACAGGCTCGACGAATGGTACAGCATCCGGTTCGCCAATGACAACTATTTCGAATTCTTCGGCTTTGAACTTATAGAAGGACGGTTCCCGGTAGAGGGGGAAACAGGAAAGGGCATAATAAACGAAACCTTCGCTAATACATATCCCGACCATCTGATAGGCAGCAAACTGGACTGGCCGATGGAAAGCGAGATAATCGGAATCGTGAAGGACTTCAATGCCAGACCTCTGATGCATAAGAGGGAGCCGATTCTGTACATTGCAGGATCGGAATACAACCACGCCGACCTTTACTTCAAGATCAACGGTGAGAATCAGGAGGAAACCATCAGATGGATCGAAGAAACCCTAGGAGGACTGTTCACATTCAACGGCGACAACCTCCCATGGGAAAGTTCATTCCTTGAAGACGATATCGGAAACATGTACCGCAAGGAGATAGGACAGGCAAATCTGATCACCAACTCGTCGTTCCTCTGCCTTCTGATCGCTTTGATCGGAGTCCTCGGCATAGTATATTTCGAGACCCAGGTCATGAGGAAGGAAATAGCCGTGAGAAAGGTCAACGGCGCTACTACATGGGAGGTGATCAGAGCTCTGCTCGGTAAATACCTGTTCATAAGCAGCATCGGATTCATCATAGCTCTGCCGCTGAGCATCCTGATCATGCGCCGGTGGCTGTCAGGCTTTGCCTTCCAGGCCGGAATGCCGATATGGCTCTTCGTGCTGGCCTACCTCCTCATCGTCGCCTTGACCGCAGCAGTCGTCATACTCCGCAGCCATTCTACAGCATCAGAAAATCCGGTCGACGCGCTGAAAAAGGAATAGATGCCCGGTCGGAGCCGAGCATGACGGAGTTGTCCGGAAATATGGCAAGAAACCCGGACAAACGAAGGAAAGCGGAGCAGTTATCCGGAAAAAGAGCAGGAAATACGGACAACGGGAACCAGAACTGATAATTGTCCGGAAATATATGAGGAAATACGGATGAATGAAAGAAAAAAGATTAATTTTGTAGTATTATGGCAAAAAGCAAAGGAAAGATACTGGTCGTGGACGACAACAGCGGCATCAGGGCGGCACTCAAGGTGCTGCTGCCGATGCATTTCGCACAGGTCGAACTGATTCCGTCTCCGAACGAACTCATAAGCCGTCTGGCTGAATTCCGTCCGGACGTCGTGCTGCTGGACATGAACTTCCACACAGACATAAATACAGGAAACGAAGGACTCTACTGGCTTTCCGAGATAAAGAAGCGCTGCCCCGACATCGAGGTGGTGCTTTTCACGGCTTATGCGGACATCCAGTTGGCTGTCGAAGGAATGAAGCGCGGTGCATTCGACTTCATCGTGAAGCCATGGGACAATGAGAAACTCGTGGAGACACTGAAAGCGGCATACGACGGCCGCAGCAAGGAAGCGAAAGAGGCCGCTGCAACTCCGCCGTCCTCACTCAACATGCTCTGGGGCAAGGGTGCAGCCATGTCCGTCGTACGCAGGACAGTCGAGAAGATCGCACCTACCGATGCGACCGTCCTGATCACAGGAGAGAACGGAACCGGTAAGGATGTGCTTGCAGGAGAAATCCACCGTATGTCCGAAAGGGCCTTGAGGCCGATGGTATGCGTGGATGCAGGAGCATTGACCGAGACCCTTTTCGAGAGCGAACTCTTCGGACATGTCAAGGGTGCATTCACCGACGCCCATGCCGACCATGTAGGAAAGTTCGAGCAGGCGGACGGTGGCACTCTCTTCCTTGACGAGATCGGCAACATCCCTCTGCATCTCCAGGCAAAACTCCTCCGTGCCCTCCAGAACAGAAGCATCACAAGGGTCGGTGACACCAAGGCTATCCCGGTAGACATCAGGCTCATATGCGCCACAAACAAGGATCTGGAAAAGATGGTACGTGAGGGGGAATTCCGTGAGGACCTGTACTACAGGATCAACACGATGCACCTGCACCTCCCTGCCCTGCGGGAAAGGACGGACGAGATCGTGCCTCTTGCTGAAATGTTCATAGAGAAATATGCCGAAAGATACAGACGTTCCGTCAGCGGTCTGACTCCAGAGACGGCAGAATTTCTGAAGGCCGGCTACTGGAGCGGAAACATCCGTGAACTCCAGAACTGCATAGAAAAAGCTGTCATCCTATCGGACGGAGAGAAACTGACGGTGGCAGACATTGAGATTCCGCAGAGCCGCAACGCATCAGCCGATACGGGAATGTCTGGAAACGACACTTTGGAAGAAACCGAAGAAAAGGCCATACGCGCAGCTATGACCCGGTTCGGAGGCAATCTTTCAATGGTGGCCAAGTCGCTGAACATCAGCAGGCCTACGTTATATGCAAAATTGAAGAAATACAATATATAGATTGCCGGTCAAGCCGGCAATGACGTCCTTCTTACAAAACGAACGTCAACCCCGACATGATCGGGGATCCCTATAAAATGACAGGAATGACCTCCATACTGACAATAGTTACGGCCGTGATTCTGACTGCCGTACTGACGTCATTGTGGATATCCGGGAAAATGCGCAGGAAGGTCGCTTACATGCTTGACGCCCTCGAAGACAAGGAACTGAATTTCCGTTTTGACGAATCACGCCTCATCGGGAGGCAGTTCAACAGGACGCTCAACCGTCTGCGCGGCATCTTCGACAAGGAGAGACACGAGATCATCGAGCAGGAGAAGTATTTCGGGCTCATGCTGGACCATGTACGTACAGGAGTGGTCGTGATCGAGGAAAACGGCCGCATAAACTACTGCAACAGCACGGCTCTCGCTCTGCTGGGAATCGCGACATTCGGCCACATCAGGCAGCTGAAACCTGTCAGCGAATCCCTGTACGAGGCTTTCCAGACGGTTGCAGAAGGCTCGCATGAGGAAAGGGCCAGTTATTACAACGAAAGCGGAAAGATAACCATCTCCCTTACCGCATCCAAGGCGCGCATCGGAAAGAATGAGGTCAAGGTCATAGCATTCAACGACATCAGCAGTGAGATTGCTGAAAACGAGCAGCAGTCATGGTCGAAACTCATCAGGGTACTTACCCATGAGATCATGAACACGGTAACCCCAATAGCGTCCTTGAGCGAGACACTTCTGAAATTCGAGAATGTGGACGAAGAGGTCAGGAGCGGACTGGACACGATCTCGCAGTCTTCGCGCAGTCTGATCAGGTTCGTGGAAAGTTACAGGAATCTTACCAGGGTCGCCCCGCCTGTAAAGAAGGCTTTCTTCATGCGCGACCTTGCAGACAGGGTAATCAACCTTACCAGGGAACAGGCTGTGATTTCCGGCGCCGTATGTACATATGTCGAGAAGTCGGATGACGTGCTGCTGTATGCAGATGAGGGCCAGATCACCCAGATACTCATCAACCTCGTCAAGAACGCCATACAGGCGGATGCGCGCAACATAATCATAACCTCGGAAATAAACCTGTCCGAACACATCATCATCAATGTAACAAATGACGGCCGTCCTATAAGCAAGGAAAGCCAGGAAGAGATATTCGTACCGTTCTACACTACCAAACAGGAAGGCACAGGCATCGGCCTCAGCCTCTCACGTCAGATCATGCGTCTGCATAACGGCACGCTAAACCTTACCCGCAGTGATAGAAACGGTACAGTATTCACTCTCTTATTCAAATAAAAGGAGGAACCATGAAGACAACTGCATTGCGTACCAGACGCTACAACATTTTCATCTCATCCACATTCAGGGACATGGACTTCGAGAGAGACCTTATCAAATACAAGGTCATCCCTATGCTGAACGACCATTTCCGCGACCGTTTTGTGGAGATTCAGGCTGTGGACCTGCGGATGGGCGTGAACACGGAAAAGATGAGCGAGGAAGATTCGGCGAGAAAGGTGCTGAATGTATGCGCCAGCAGCATCGATGAGGCCAGACCTTTCTTCATCGGTCTCATAGGAGCCCGATACGGATGGGTGCCTCCTATCGACAGATGGAAGGAGTTCATGGGACGTCTGTCCGAAGAGGACCAGGTTCTGATGAAAGACACGTTCGGAAAGAGTGTTACGGAAATTGAAATCGTATATGGCGCCCTGACTCCGAAAAGTCTTCAGGAGTCGCATACCCTGTTCTTCATGAGGGATGAAGCATCGTATAAGGGGATACCAGAAAAGTTGCTGTCAGAATTCTGCGATGTAGACCCTCAGCAGCAGAAACAGTTGAAGGAACTGAAGCAGAGGATAGTCAGGGACATGGCCGGATTCGGAGGTGATGACGACAAGGTCATAGGATATCATATAGACTGGAACCCTGAATATGAGAGCTTCGACGAGGAAAGCGAGAACTTCTCTGAAACTGTCCTGAACCATCTGAAGAAGCAGATCGAGATCGAACTCGAAGCGCAGGGGAAGATGTCGTGGTGGGAAGAGGAGAAGATGATTGCTGAAAACAATCTCCAGAAGCATCTGAAGGACATATGCACCGCCCTCCCCGGCTACGACGGCATGATGGAGCAGACCCTGATGATAGGCGAACCCGGTGACGGACGTACCACCCTGCTTGCATGGCAGTGGGACAGAAGACGCAGGGAGACCGACGACATATGCCTCGCCGTATGCGTAGGCAAGACCCCGTACAGCAGCGCCATGTACTATACGCTGGCAAGATGGTGCGAGGAACTGGCACATGCAATCGGAGAAGAAGATCCGAGAGGAGACAGATATGTCAAGGAAGGAAAAGACTTCATTTATCTGTGCGACGAATTCTATTATCTGGTAAACTCGGCTCAGGAAAAGGGACGCAGGGTAAGCATATTCATTGATGACGCAGACCTTTTCAGACATACAACCGTTGCTGACTCGCATCTGGCATGGATAGACTACAGGGTGAACGCTGTCGTCACATCCGGCATCATGGAATCCAATAAGATCCTGGCATATCACGGCTATTGGGAGCAGTATTATTTTGAAAAGATCGGCGGCAAGGGGCTGAACGAACTCATAGAATGCAACGGCAGACGCTTCCACCTTGAACTTCCGTCGGGAATCAGAAAGAGACTGCTCAAGAAGGAACATAATCCGGTGACGATTACATCAATATTCAGGATTTTGTCCATGCTTAACGGAGTCTCATTCGCGGAAGTCAGAAATTCAGGCAAGGATTTCAACGAAACAGTCAGCGAATATTTCATGCCGATCATGGAAACATTCGTCGATGATCCTGATTCGGACTTCATGTTCCCTTCAGAGGTCGCAAGTTTCACATGCGCCATGATGGGACTTGATGAGGAATGGTATCAGATGATGCTGGGATATCTCAGCAACAGTCCGTGCGGATTGAGGACAAGCGACCTTGAGGCTCTGGCGGGAGATGACTGGGATCCGGTGGAGTGGGCGCAGGTGACCTATTTCATACAGGAATATGTCAAGACCGATTCGACCGGCCTGTGGCGCTCGGAGTTCCAAAGTTTCGGTCTGGACAAGCATACTCCGGAAGAAGACCTCGCCGAGTATGCGGAAACGCTTCCGGATGGCGACTGGATCAAGGACCGCCTGCAGAAGAAGCCTATGTACGAATATGAGACACTCCGGTACGAACTGGACAGGAAGGCCCTGGACCAGGTTCTGGAAAACTGTTTAGGGTCGGACTTCAACTTCATCGAGAAACGCAAGATGAAGAAACTCATCGACAAATACAACAAGATCATGGACTGGAAGGAGTTCAATCATGCGAAATCTTCCGGTTTGGAAAAGAACCCGTTCGAAGCAGTAAGCGACCGTTCCATCAGGCTGAGAAAGAAAGGAATGTTCATCGAAGAGATCAGGATGTTCAAGGAGGTTCTGAAAGACATGCTTGCAGAGACAGTGGAAGGCGACAGACTTGACGGAGAATTGCAGCTGGAAACCCTTACTCTTCTGTTCTTCAACATGTTCGGTGCGGCAAAGGAACTGGAGAATGACAAGAAGTCGAGCAGAAATCTTGATATTGATGCAATACATACGCTTCAGGACGACACCCAGTTCGCCTATCACATAACCTACAGAAGACTTTGTCAGGTCAATCCGCTCAACAGGATATGTGCGACAGTATCCCCTATCGTGGATGTCCTGGACGGACAGCTGGACATATATACCCACAGCAACACAATCATCTCGACCATCAGAGACATTGTCGACACTGCTGAATCGCTTGGATAATGACATCATACCGCCGTCAGATTCAGAATCACGGCGGTTTTTTAAAATTTTCAGTACCTTGTATTGCAAGGTATTCAAAAAATTATATATCTTTGCAGTACAATAGTACAATTGTTGCCACAAAAGATAGACGACAAACAAAGTAAACAAGATGACTTTGAGCGAAGCGATGGCAAGTCCCTTCCCCGAGGGAAGGGATTTAGGGATGGGGTAACGTATAGGAATATTTTTCATACACATACGACATCGAACATCGTGAAGAGTTAACAAACGACAAACAAAGTAAACAAGGTAAAATATGAAGAAGACAATCAATGTTGCAATCGGTGGATGCAGCTTCACCATTGACGAGGACGCCTACAAGGCGCTTGACGAGTATCTTGAAAGGTTCAAGGGAGCATTGGACCCAGGCATTTCCAACAAAGACGTGATGGACGAACTTGAGGGCAGGATAGCCGACCTTCTCAAGGGAAGACTTGGAGGTAGAGAAGTTGTTGACCTGAACATGGCGCAGCAGGTTGTGGCACAGTTGGGGTATCCGCAGGGATACAGACCGTCTGAATCACAGAATGACGAAACAACTGATACAGAACGCACGGATGCAGGTTATCATTACAGCGGTACAGACGGAGAAAGACCGGCCAGAAAACTCTTCAGGGATCCTGACGGGAAAAGGTTAGCCGGCGTATGTTCTGGACTTGCCTTATTCCTGGGCGTGGATGTCACCTTGATAAGAGTGATCTTCCTTGTAGCCTTTATCTGCGGTTCAGCCGGATTATGGATATATCTTGTCATCTGGATTGCTGCTCCTGAAGCAAGGACGGCAGCCGAGAAATGCGAACTTAGAGGTATCCCGGCAAATGCAGAGAACATCAGAAGATTCACACAAGGAGTTTAGCATATTATGGAAAACCTGACAGGAATAATCGAAAACAACAAGACACAGATGAGGCGAGGGGTGCTGGAATACAGCATCCTCCTTATTCTGGCTTGCGGCGACGAATATGCCTCGTCCATCATCCAGAAGATGAAAGACGTGAACATAATCGTGGCAGAGGGCACCATCTATCCCCTGCTGATACGTCTGAAGAAGCTCGGCCTTCTCAACTACAGGTGGGAAGAATCCCCACAGGGCCCTCCTAGAAAATATTATATGATAACAAACTATGGCAAGGAACAGCTCATCGGCCTGGATGCCGCATGGGACGAACTTTCCCAAGGTATCGAAACAATAAGAAACGGTTCTAAAGCATAACCTGATATAATGAAGACAACAGAAAACATAAGTCTGTCCGGATATGCATTCACAATTGAAACAGATGCATATGCCGAACTTGAAAAATACATTTCGGACATCAAGGAAGCATTCAGGAATGACGCAAATGCAGAAGAGATAACATCGGACATAGAGGAACGTATCGCTGAACTGCTTCGCGAAAAGTGCATAAGCGGTATGGTCGTGGACCTTAACATGGTACACGACATCAGAAGACGCATCGGAAATCCGAAGGAACTGGTGCAGGATGATATCGAGACAACGGAAGCAGAAAATAAAGTCGGTCAGGATGAACCCAGAAAAAGCTGGAAATCCAAGAGGCTGTACAGGAACATCGATGAAAAAGTGTTCGGAGGCGTATGTGCAGGACTTGGAACCTATTTCGGAGTGGACAAGGTTCTTTTCCGTCTGGTATTGCTTATTATCTTTATGATAACCTTCATAGGTTCATTCGACTCCGACGGTCCATACTTCTTCATACCTGTACTGGCATACGTATGTCTCTGGATTGCAATGCCTGCCGCACGCACCGATGACCAGCGACGTGAGATGAGAGGACGTCCGACCAATCTTGACAGCTACAGATCACGTGATTTCGATTTCGGTACCGAAGTAAGGGAAGCCGCACAATCCCCTGCCGGACAGACCTTCAAAAGAGCCGGAGGCATATTCCTTGGCATTCTTCTGCTCCTGATAGGCTTCACCGGAATGATCGGATGCGTGGTAATGCCGTCTGTTTCCAGAATCGTCAGCCATGAGATTACCGAGAGCATAACTGAGTACGGATGCCCTGCTGATGCAGAGGAACAGTTTGTTGTCGACCTCCTCACAAACAATGACGCATTCTGGGTATTCATCGTGGTCATCATAGGTCTTATGTTCATATGGTTCATTTACAACGGAATCATGCTTCTCTTCGACCTGAAGGCTCCGTCATGGAAACCTGGACTTATCATATTCATAGCCTGGGTGATCAGCGTATTCGTCTTTGCAGGCTATGTGGCAAAGATAGCCGTTGACGCCTTCGGAACTTTTCTGGTAATCGTGTAGTGTTTCCGGGATTTTTGCGTCTAATAAAGAAAACTGACAAATGACACGGATCAATCTTTTCATCTTAAGTGCCGTCACTTCCCTTTTATTGGCGGCACTTTCATTCAACGCTTCCGCCCAGTCCCTGAGGGGAAAGGTGGTTGATGAAAACAATGAGCCCCTGGCTTATGCCAGTGTGATGCTCCAGAAGGCAGATTCATCATACATCAGCGGAACGATGACTGACACACTGGGAGTCTTCATCCTTGAACCTGCTGCAGAGGCATCTATGATTCATATCTACTATATCGGATATGAATCCTATGTCACTCCTGTCAGAAGTGACATAGGCACCGTCCAGATGGTTCCTGATATGGAAATGCTGAACAGGGCAGTCGTAAAAGAATATCTTCCAAAGACTGTCATAAAGGGAGACGCTTTCGTCACCCCTGTCGAAAACAGCGTGCTTGCGGAAGCTGGTTCCGCAAACGATGTCCTGAAGAAACTCCCGGGAGTTGTCTCCAAAAACGGAGGGTTTGAAGTAATCGGAAAAGGCACTCCTATAATCTACATAAACGGCAGGCTTGTCAGAGATAATTCAGAGCTGGAGCAGCTGAACTCAAAGGATATAAAGTCTGTAGATGTTGTTCAGAATCCCGGAGCAAGATACGACGCTACCGTAAAGGCAGTAATCAGGATACAGACTATCAGAAGAACTGGTGAGGGATTTGGATTTGACCTCCGCTCAAGCTGGTTCCAGTCCAAATATACCGATATTAACGAGACCATTAACATGAACTACAGGTATAAGGGACTCGATGTATTCGGTTCACTGGTTTATTATGATTCCGAATATTTCCAGCTCACAGACCTATACCAGACACTTAAGTCAAAGCAGCTGCTTGAAACTGAACAGAACGTATATGTAGAAAACCGTTATAAGGGACTGACTCCGACATTGGGATTGAACTGGCAGATCAATGACATGCATTCTGTCGGAGTCCGTTACAGACCAAGTTTCGGACTCCGTTCCATATCAGATCAGGACGGTCATAGCCTGGCAAGACTGGATGGGATTCTGGATGATGAGACAAAAACAACGGCAGAAGTACAGACAGCACCATCTCCGACACATGAGATAAACATGTATTACAACGGTACTGCAGGCAAGTTGAGAATCGATTTCAACGCAGACTTCCATGACAGCAGAAGCGATGAAGACAAGATATACAATGAAACAAGCCAGTATCAGGAAGACCGTGTCCTGAACACTACAAGCAGCACACACAACAGACTCTATGCTTCAAAACTGACTCTTACATATCCTATATTCAGGGGACTGCTCACGGCAGGAAGCGAATATTCACATACGATGAGAAATGACAGGTACATAAATGGAGAAGGATATGTTCCAAGTGCATACACTACAATACGCGAAAACGAGCTGAGTGCATATGCTGAATATACATATCCCCTTAAGTTCGGAAGCCTGACTGCAGGAATCAGATACGAACATATCGGTTTCAGATACTATGAGGACGATGTCCTTAAGAATGACAACAGCAGGACATACGACAATTTTTATCCTAACGCATCATTCGCAGCGGTAGTCGGACAATTCCAGTTTCTGCTTAACTATTCGGCAAAGACCACAAGGCCGCATTACAGCTATCTGAGCAACTCTCTTGTATACATTGACCGTTACAGCATACAGCAGGGAAATCCTCTTCTTAAACCGGAAATGAACCATGACGTATCTTTTGCAACCGTATGGAAATTCATTCAGGCAGGAATCAGTTATCAGGTGGTGAAGAATGCCATCCTCCATCGAGCCACGGTGCAGAAAGATAATGATAACGCCATCCTGATATATTATGATAACTTTGGCAAGGCGATTCCTACAATGCAGGCCATGATAGCGGCAACGCCTACCATAGGCATATGGTATCCAAGAATCACATTAGCTATGGTAAAACAATGGCTTGATATGGATTCTCTTGGAGAAACGGTACGACTGAACAAGCCGATTCCTGTACTGCAGTTCAGCAATACCCTTACTCTGCCGAAAGGTTTCACGCTGAATCTTGATTACACATTCCAGGGAAAGGGTGACAGCAGGGTGTATCACATGATGAAATCCACAAATGAGCTAAATGCATCGGTCAGGAAGTCATTCTTGAAGAATACGCTTACTGTAGAAGTTTATGCGAACGACATTCTGGATGACAAGGTAGGAATAGTGAGGATGTACAGCGACACATATTCCCTGAAACAGTGGAGCAAGACCTCAATGCGCACCTTTGGAATAACATTAAGATACAACTTCAACACTACACAAAGCAAATACAAGGGTACAGGTGCAGGAACTTCCCAGAAGGACAGAATGTAAGCGCCCCGATGCAACGGAAAGTGAAACTGCTGCATCTATATTTGGAATCGGCTTCTAAACATCAGATATGCTTTCGTCAAGACAGAAATTCAGTCTCATGATCACATATACACGCCCGGCTCTGATTGTTTCAGGGCTGGGCAGTCTAGCAGCCTTCATGCTATGGATCGGCGTCAGCATCGAAAGCCTCTTTGACGCGGTGACACTTGCTACGGTACTTAAAATACTGATCATAGCTATCATAAACATCCTGTTCAGGATGCTTGCCTCCAAGGACCGTGACTATTTCTATATAAACATAGGAATCCATCCACGGATCCTGCTCAGATGGTCGATCTTGCTTGACGCCGCATCATATATAGCCGGCGCTATACTCATAATCATAATCCGCAATGTCATCGCTGGTTAAACATACGCTTCTTGCAGACAGCATCCGCCTGGCGTTCGGCACATACAATGTGCTGAACGGGGCATGGCTGCGCAGCGAAACCGGAAAGGTCACCGGTGTGCTAGGGAGGAACGGAAGCGGCAAGTCCTGCATGTTCAGGGCGATAATGGGAGGTCTGAAGACCCAGGAACTGTTCGTAAGGATCGACGAAGAGATAGTCACGGGATCCCTCAGTATGGGAAAGCACATCAAGTACCTGGCACAGAAGACATTCCTGCTTCCGGACCTGACGATGAAGGAAGTGTTTGCATATTTCGAGGCGGACTATGACGAGTTCTGCAACGACTTCCCGAAATTCCTACAATATCCTGACACTCCGGTCAAGGAACTTTCTGGAGGTGAGGTACGTATAGCGGAGATCTGGCTCTGTCTGTGTGCCGACTCCCCTTTCTGTATTCTGGATGAACCGTTCTCATACCTCGCACCTGTTGCCATAGAAGTGATTCAGAAACTTATCCGCCGCGAAAAAGAACGCAAGGGAATAATCATTTCCGACCATAATTACGAGGCGCTCCTCGAAGTCTCTGACGAGGTTCTTCTGCTGTCAGACGGTTATGTCCACCTTATCAAGGACCGCTCCGACCTCGTCCGGTACGGCTACTGCCGGGGATAACCGGACGTCATTGCCGGCCCTAAACGTACGTCATTGCCGGCCTCGACCGGCAATCTATGCCAATTTATCAAATTTTTTGAAATTTTTATTGTTTTTCGATAAAATGGTTTTATATTTGCATATCGAAAAACGATAAATACTTATTGATTTATGAAAACGGACACAACAAGATCACTAAAATGGCTCACAGGAGCAGTCATTGTTTTCTGCCTTCTGGCACTGGCCCTCATCACCGTCCAGTCACTCGGCTTCTTTACCGGCACACCACAGAAAGCCGTATGGATTGAAGGATACAAGGGCATGCAGATTTCATTTATAATCATGAGGCTCATCGGAGCAATCAGCAGTTTCGCTCTTCTTCTGGCCTTTTTGTTCAACTCCATCAAAGCACAGAATAACGGAGTATTATTCCCACGAAAGAATGTCGGAATATTGTTCGGCCTTGCCGCCACCTCATTCATTACATTGTTCTGTATGGAAAACATGCACCTGATGGCAGGAACCAGACATATAAGTCTCGGATTTGATGAGTTCTTTGTCCCGATAATCATATGCATCGTGGCACTCATTTATAGAAATGCCGTGCAGGTCAGCGAAGAAAACAGTCTCACAATCTAAACTCCCCTATCATGAAAGAAAAGACAATCAAGACCATCAAAGGGATATCAATCGCCGTAATGATCCTTATGACAGCAGTGACTGCCATGGACGTGTATTTCTGGACAGAGAGATGGCAGAACGTAAACTGGATCGAAGAACATATAAGTTGGCAGAAATCAATAATAATCTGTTATATTTCCAGTACTCTTATGCTGACCGCTGCTGTCTTGTACTTCATCATCAACATAATGAAGGGCTTGAAGAAAGGCATCATATTCAATCGAGTAAACACATTGGTCATATATGCAGGTGCAGTGATATTCTTCTTTTATTCCTTCATGCAGTCAACAATAGATGAGGTTTTCCAAGGGGTATACGTATGGTCAATCAATACGAACATGCTGATATGCCCTCTACTTATCATCATCCTTGGCCTCCTGCATAAACTGGCAGTCGAAGCAAGCGAAGAAAACAATTTGACTATTTAAACTAATCCGGAAAAAACTGGATATTTACGGACAAACTGGTAATAATTAGTTACATATCCGTAAAACCAATCTATTTTCCGGACAAAACACAACAGATCATGCCGATAATAGTAAACGTAGACGTAATGCTGGCAAAGAGGAAGATGTCCTCCGGAGAGCTGGCTGAGAAGGTAGGTATAACCCAGGCCAACCTGTCCATCCTCAAGACAGGAAAGGCAAAGGCCGTACGCTTCTCTACCCTCTCCGCCCTCTGCAAGGCTCTGGACTGCCAGCCAGGCGACATCCTGGAGTATCAGCCAGGAGAAGAAGAAGACAACGACGAACAATAGACGCAACAAACATATTATGAAACGGACAGTAATCATATTCCTGAACCTCATTCCCCTTTTAGCAACGGCTCAGGAGGCGGATCGTGAACAGGTGCTTGCAGATGATATCCAAAATCTTGGCGAGAGGGCCGTACAGGACATGGTCATAAGCGAAGAGGAGCACCGTGAGATGATCTGCTTCGTCAATGATTCATTGCCCGAAGGCACAAGCCTGAAGGTACGGGCATTGGAGCAGATCCGGAATGAGCTGGATGAAAAGTATGCGGATAAAGTCCGTCAAGCCCAGAAGTTGCTGGACGAGATGGGCTATATCGGCAGTCAGATGCTCCCTGACATGCTGTACGAGCCCGAGGAGTATGTCAGCCCGGAAGAGAAAAAGCTCGCCAGGCAGCAGGCTGCCGTCGCAGGCGCAGCAGTAGACATGAAGGAATTATTGAAATATGTGAAACCGCTTCCGATGAAGCCATGGTTAAGATTCACTCTCAGGATGCTGTTCGGCAGAGGAGTAAATCAAAGGTCGGAAAGATGGGATTATACCGTTGTGCCCCAGATGGGAGGAGTCTACGATATCATAATGCCAGGAGGCAGACCGGACGACAGCTGGAGAGATGCCCCGAAGATGGCTTACGACCCGCATCCTGACAAGCATTTCCGAAGATAACACACAACCATAACACCCAACATACTATCAATCAACACATTGAGCTAAATCGCCTGAGACAGATGACACAGGCGATTTAGGAGAAAAGATTGAAACACAAGCACTTACAAAAATCGAATGAAACTTAGATTAACAATTATAGCAATTCTTATAGGCATTGCCGTCAGTGCGCAGGAACCGCAGATAATCGGAGGGTATCTCCTCGACGGAAAGGACAGTTTCGAGGAACTGGACGCAGCGGTAGTGACTGACTCCAAATCAAAGGTAAAGACATTGACGGGGAAAGGGATGAAGATTCCCGGACCTGTCGTGATGATGACTCCGCGCAACGTGGGAGAAGAAATCGGAAGCATGGTAAAGACAAAACATCCCTTCCTGGTAAAGACCATCAGTTTTCCAGTCGATGAGAACAGGATGGAAGGATGCAAGGCAAGCATAAGGATATACAGGAAAGAAGATGACGGCAGCCTGGACAATATCGTTACCATGCCCATCTCACAGGACATTCCGATAACGGAGAAAAAGACGGAATTCGTCATCGCCCCTGAGGAGATCCTTCTTCTGGAACCGGGAGAATATTACGTCAGTTTCAGCATAACGGAGATCGAAGATGAGATCATGGCAAGATGGGCTGATGCAGATACCTGGGAAGAAGACGAGCGTTATACGAAATACATGCAGGACAGAATATTCTTCCCTCTCTATCTCAAGAACAGTTACAGACGCCGTGGCCCGGACAAACCGCTCGTGGATTGGGATGCAAACATCGGTCTGTCCGTGAAGGGAATCGAAAAATAATGCTACATTTGTATTGTTCATAACATCCCCGATGTCCGCAAAAGTTCTGAAATACCTGTTGTTGTGCCTTGCAGTCATTGCAGGGTGCAACAAGGTTGCGTTCATAGAGGATGAAGACAGGTTCAGGATTTCCGAAAACGACATCTACCTTCCGGATATCGGTGACACACGTCATATCTCCCTGAACAAGGAAGACTGGATCATTGAGTCAGTCGAGATGACTGACAGCATCGGGCACCATTTTCTGGGAAACATCAGTGAAAACGGCCGTATCCTTACATCGACAAGAATGCAGATGAAGGGGCTTGGAGAAATATGGACAGAAACCACCTACGGAGGATTCAGGATCATAAGGAACGAATATGATGCTCTGACTGTCCGCATGGGACCGAACCTTACGTATCAGGAAAGAAATCTGAAGATAGTCCTCAGGTCTGGGGTGGAGACTATAGAGCTGAACTGCATCCAGCAACCTTCGCAAGGCTATGTCATAGACAGGATAGAATGGGATGAGAATGTATCGGCCATTGAATCCGAGATGAAGATAGAGCGGGTTGAGAATCTGATAAACCATACTGATACCGAAGTGTCTGTTCCCATATACCCGTTTCAGGACTGCCGGAGAATAGTTGCGGTATGGCACGACAGGAACAGCGGAGACACGACCATAAGCCCGGATGTCCTTATGGACATATTGAGGATATCTTCGTTCGAGCTGAAGATTCCGTCTCACATTCCGGCAGAAGGCAGACTGGTTTTCGAAGGAGAGTCCCTTGATGTGACAAGAAACCAGGTCACTTACTATCGGGACTTGGATCTTGGGCAGAAAGAACCGACTGTAATACAGGCAGGACGTGGAGTGTACATAATTGAAATCTACCTGAACTACATCCTGTATGACACATGTTTCCACGTATATCTGAAGCATGCCCGCCATCAGGACATAACCATATGCCATACATTAAAACTATCCAGTCTTGCACCGGACGGAATCAACTATGAAATAAGACATTTCATCCAGGAAGGAGAATGAAAAGAATTCTGGCAATAATATTTCTGACAGTCTCTGCTGCCGTATCCATATACGCGCAGCAGAGGTTCAGTGCCGGAATCAGAAGCGGTTATCCGTTTTCCCCACAGGAAGAAATGCTGGAGGGAGAGAACAGTCTGGGACGGCCGCTGAAAATAAGTGCCGGGGCAGATATCCAATATGCATTCGTGCTCCCCGAATCATATCAGGGTATCGGAGTATCGGTCTTCTCATTGTTCGACCACAAGGACACAGGTACTCCATTTTCAATATACGTATTCCAAGGTGCCACAATAGCGCAGCTGTCGCCGATGCTGTCACTGGACTATGAATGGAATTTCGGAGCATCATTCGGATGGCACAGTTATGAAGAATCGCCGTTCAACACCATAATGGGCTCTAAGGTAAATGCATATATAAACGGAAGCATAATGCTCACATGGCAGGTAAGCAAAGACTGGAAGATAGCTGTCGGGCCTGACATGACACATTTCTCTAACGGCCACACCGACATTCCTAATGCGGGGCTGAACACTATCGGTCTGCGGCTTGATGTAGCAAGAACATTCGGAAACAAGATCATTTCCGAACCTGAGGAATCCATCACTGAAGACAGGGACTGGAAAAAGAAGATATCCATCGACCTGACCATGTCTGGAGCCCTGAAGAAATTTGCATGGAGGCATGAAGATGAAACATATATTGCTGACGGAAGATTCGGAGTCGGAGGACTGCACATCAATCCGTTCTATGACTTCGACAGACATTTCCGCGCAGGAGTGTCACTGGATATGAACTTTGACGAAAGCGCAAATATCATGGACCATGTCGCAGGAGTAAGTCCTGAAAAGGAAATCAAATTCTATCGTCCGTCTTTTTCAGAACAATCCGCCATCGGTCTGTCAGTCAGAGCGGAACTTGTGATGCCTGTCTTTTCCGTCCATTTCGGAATCGGTCATAACCTCATCTATAAAGGAGATGACTTCAAGGGCTTCTATCAGATCCTGGCCCTCAAGACCCATATAACCCGCAGACTTTACATCCATACCGGATATCAGTTCAGAGATTTCAACAATCCAGACAACCTCCTGATAGGTCTCGGATGGAGATTCGGCAACACAGGAAGATAAAACCGGAAAAGTCTGTCACATTAATAGTGTAAAATGCATCTATATAGAGGCTAAAACAAATATGACATGAAACGGATCTTGACTATCTTGACAGCAGTATTTGCCTTATGCATCAGCACATCGGCACAGGACATAATGACGAAGAAGGACGGCACGGACATTCATGTGAAGGTTCTGGAAGTGAACCCGAACGATGTCAGGTATGTTCTGTTTGAAGAGCAGGACGGCCCGGTATACACGATCAGAAAGAATGAAGTCATGATGATACGGTACGCCTCGGGAAGGAATGAAGTCTTCCATAACGGCAGTCCGTACCACAATATGTACGGTACATCAGGTTATGTTCCGATGAAGTACAAGCAGCTGAAGACGATGTATGACTACAAGGCATATAACCCGACGCCTTTCGACAGATACTCTCCTGCATGGTCAGGAGTGGCATCGTTCTTAATACCCGGTCTGGGACAGATGATATGCGGAGAGACCGGAAGAGGATTTGCATGGCTGGGAGCGACTTTCGGCTGCTACATGGTGACAAGTCTGGGAACCAGCCTGATCGTAGGTGGAGCATATAATGATTACTATACCGACAGCGGCGACCATTATGTTGAAGAAAACACCGGAAATGTTGTGGTCGGCCTGCTGATGGCATATGCCGGAGCAATTGGCGCTATGTCTGTTGACATAGCTTCTATCGTCGACGCAGTAAGAGTGGCAAAGGTCAAGAACATGTACGAGCAGGACATGAGGAGCCAGTACTCCTTCGATGTGAATCTCTATCCGTCAGTAAACTGCGTCCGTACCCCGACCGGTGTCCAGCCTACCGCCGGCCTCACACTCGCTATGAGATTTTAAGGAATTCAACGCAGTCCTGACGCAGTTTCGGTACTTATATAGGAATGGCACCGATAAGCGACATACAGAGACAGACTTATACAGACATCTACAAGACATACTCCGGAAAACTTTACGGGATATGTCTTCATTATGTCCATGATCCGGACATCGCCAGTGACCTGCTTCACGATTCGTTCATTGTCATATTCTCTTCCCTAGACCAGTTACGCGACAGTTCCAGACTGGAACCTTGGATGTGCTCGATAGTTAGGAACATTGCCCTGAAGCATCTGAGAGACAGTCAGAGAATGCCTGAAACAAGCCTTGAGAGCATCCCGGAACCTGTTTTCGAGGAGACTTCAGTGCATGTATCAGAAATCCCTCTTACTGAACTGCTGAAGGTGATTGATGATCTTCCTGAGCAATACGGCAAGGTCTTCAGGCTCTCTGTCCTGGATGGTCTTTCCCACAAGGAGATCGGTGAAATAATGGGCATAGCCGCACACTCTTCATCTTCAAACCTCGCTAGAGCCAAAAAGATACTCCGTAAGGTCGTATCGAAGAACTGGGGCATTCTCCTTACATTCTGTCTTTGCATATTTACTCTTCTCTTCTCAATCAATGAAGGAGAGACATCTGTCATATCTGATATCACAAGGATTGGCATCAGACCAGCAGACAGTAATGAAGTCATGATTTCCGAGCTGATTCCAGCAAAGGATCTCCCACCGATGGAATCCAGAATCCTGGAGCCGGTAACATCTGTAAAGCAAAACGATGAGAAGAAGCAGACCGAGGATAAGAAACCTTCAGAAACCTACAGTCCGAAGGATATATACCCTACAGATGTATGGGATTTGTACGAGACAACAGATACAGAAAGGAAACGTAAACGCAGAACCCTGTCATTCGGATTCGGAGGAAACATCGGAAATTCAGCAATAGGAACATCATTTGCCGGTCATCACAATTCAGGAACAGGCACAACCTCTCCGCCATATCAGGGAGATGATTTTACCAGCAGCCTACCTGGAGGCAACACAAGCAGTGGAATACAGGACGGAAGCACACCGCCTGACGATTATAGACCGGAGACCCCAGACCTGAATGACGATAAGATTCCGTCGTATCTGGAGAAATACAGACATTCGATGCCTGTATCATTTACCGCATCTGTAAAGTGGTCATTTGCAGAGAAATGGGCACTGACTTCAGCCCTGAAATACACCTACCTTCATTCCGAGGTCCTCGACGGCATTAATATAAGGAAGTATGGTCAGGACATCCATTATCTTGGCATACCTGTCAAGTTATCATGGACCTTCTGGAGTTCAAGATCGTTCAGCGCTTATGCATCGGCTGGTACGACATTCGAGTTCCCGATTGCAGGACGCAGGGCAGGAAAACGTCTGTATGTACCATGCCAATGGTCTGCAGGTCTCGGAATAGGAATCCAGTACGACATCACACCTCATTTCGGAATTTATGTCGAGCCTGAATATTACAGATACTTCAATAACGGAAGTACTGTCAAGACCATCCGCACAGAGAGACCTGCTACTTTCAGCGTACCGGTAGGAATCCGATTCTCATGGTAATTCATTAAATTTGTACGCAGTCATATGACGATTGATGCATCTATTATGCAGAAACAATTCAATCGAAGAATCATGAAACTATCATCAATCATTTTTGCGGCTATAGTTGCAACACTTTCGATCTCATCATGTGAACCGGCAGAACTGGATCAGCAGGAACATGAACCTACGCCAGGTATACCATATGACCTGACGAAGTCCCAATCAGAAATGGTGACTGAGGGGAATGCCTTTGCATTCAATCTCCTGAACAAAGTAACCGAAGACAGTAAGATCAACGGGAAGGACTTCATCTTCTCCCCTCTCAGCATCAGTTTTGTTCTGGGAGCTCTCAATAACGGTGCAACCGGTCAGACAAGCGAGGAGATCCTGTCTGCCATCGGATTCGATGGCCGGACATCAGACGACATAAACGGATACTGCCGGTCCATTCTCGAGGGTTGTCCCGGAGTCGATGAACTGGTCAAGCTCAAGATGGCAAACGCAGTCTTTGCAAAGGAAGGGTTTGAGTTGAAAAAAAGCTTCATAACCGCCTTGTCTGAATATTACGATGCCTTCGTAAGAAGCATGGAATTCGACATCAAGGCTTTGGAAGCGATAAACAGCTGGTGTAACGAACAGACCGAAGGCATGATTCCGCAGATTCTTGAGGAGATTCCAGCCGAAGCATGCCTTTTCGCCCTCAACTCCATCTATTTCAAAGGAGATTGGACCGTCAAGTTCGAAAAGTCAGAGACCAGGAAGAGAACTTTCACAAACATCGACGGCTCTACAGGAGAGATCTCGATGATGCATTCGGAAGAGATTTTCGAATATTCATCAAACGACATATGGGCAACGGCCAGACTCCCTTACGGCAACGGCTCATACAGCATGTACGTGCTTCTGCCTCATGAAGACAGGAGTATGGACGATGTGCTGGCCGTCCTGGACAGTCAGACCTGGGAGAATGAAAAGAACATGATGAGGGCGGCAAGACTGGATATGATGATTCCAAGTTTCGAGACAGAGACAAACCTCGAACTGAAAGATATCATGAGGAAACTTGGCATGGAAAGAGCATTTGAGCCATGGAATGCTGAATTCAAAGAGCTGTCCGCGAGTTCAACAGATACATATCTCGGCCTTCTTCTGCAAAAAAGCAAGATAATCGTAAACGAAGAAGGCACAGAAGCAGCAGCTGTAACCATCGGTGGCGCGTTTACCACAGCTTTGCCACCCTCAGAACCGCAGACCGTCAATTTCCACGCAGACCGTCCGTTCTTCTACATAATCCAGGAAAAGAGTTCAAACGCCATCTTCTTCATCGGCGCAAAAGTCAGGTCATAGACCTAACCTTTCAGAGACATACCTCACGCTGGCTGCGTATTCGTCGTCAGTTGTGAGGTGTTCTATTATCATAGGCATCGCAGGGTTTTCCGCATCTGCAAGCCTTGCGTAAAGTTCAAGGTCGAGAGTTCCATCTCCGCAGGCGCATTCTTCCAGTTGGAATGTATATTCCTCCTTGAGCCGTACATCCTTCAGATGGCAACTGCAGATGGTTCCATGCAGTTTTTCAAAGCATTCGTGGAGGAACTCGTCATTGAAGAAATATCTTTGTGGAGAGGTTATCATGTTGACGACATCCAGATGTGTTCCGAACTGCGGACGGTCCACATCCTCTATCAGACGGACATATTCATCCGGGCTGCTCGGAATCATCCAAGGCATCGATTCGATGCAGAACTTCGTATGCTTCGGAGCGGCCGTGTCGATGATTTCCCGGATCATCGTCACTGCTTCCTTCCAGATTTCCTTGCTGAAATTACCGCGGTAACCGCCGTCCCATCTCGGACCGCACGGAGTGCCGACCACATTCACGCAGCAAAGAGCGCCGATGGCATCAGCCATCCTCAACTGCCCTACCGCATAATCGATCCAACGGCGACGTTCCTGCGGATCTGCCGCAAGAGTGTTGCGCCATACGCCGACTTCCGCAATCACAAGCCCAGCCTCATCAGCGGCATTCCTATATGCCATGAACCTCTCTTCCCCATCAGTATATGAGACGGGGAAATTGACTGATTTCAGACCGAGGGCGACATGCCTGGCAGCCCAGTCCTGCGGAGAATTATGCTCCAGCTGTGATGATATTCCCAAAAGCATCAGAAGTCCCTCCTATGAATTACCCATGGGTCCATATCATCCAGTGACTTCACTCCGGTACGGGCCATTATGCCTGCAAGTTCCGCATTCATCTCATAAATCCTCTGGGCCACGGCCTCCGGTCCGTCCTTCAGAAGAGGCATCAGATGGCGTCCCACAGACACAGCCTTCGCTCCAAGAGCCAGACATTTATATGCATCCATTCCGCTGACGATTCCGCAATCGATGAAGACCGGCATCTCACTACCTACAGCAGAAATGATGTCCGGGAGAACCATAAGAGGCGGTACAGAATACTGTACCATGCCGTGATGATGCGAGACTACAAGTCCTGCACATCCGGCCTTCGCGCATTTCTCCGCATCTTTAGGGCTCAAGATACCCTTCAATATGAACGGAACACCTGCAGCCTGGACGAATTCAGCCAGTTCCCCGGCACTCTTCGACTTCATCGGAAGCCCGAACACATCGTCATATCCGCCGATCGAGTTGAATGCGTGGTCTGTGTCCATTCCGACGGCAAAGCATCCGACAGAAACGGCATGTTCGATCTTACGGAACACTTCCCTGTTGTCCGCATGAGGCTTGATTATCTTGATCGTTCTTGCCCCGGTAGCGACAATGCCTTCAAGTTCTTCATCAGAACCCATTCCGACCCAATGCACGGCATTCGCCATTGCCGCACCCTTGCCGTATATGGCCATTCCGTCCGCAGGATTATGCAGATGGGAAAGAGCTGCGGTCATTATCGGGGTATCGAATTCCTCCCCGAAAAGGGTCATCTTTGTTGAAGGCAGTTCAGAATCTATATAACGAGTCTCTACAAGAAGAGAGTCGAAATAATCGCGTGTAATGGTATCCGGATCTGAAGAGTATTTCATAATTATCATCTTTTAGCAATTTCCATATTGATTTCATCCATCCTTTCGTCCGACAGTTCATATTTACCGATGACGAATATCGCCAGCACAAACAGTACTGCAGGTATTAGGGTGACAAGCCAGAGGATGCCCTGCTCGGCAAGAGGTGTCTGCACCTTGGCAGCCGCATCAAATCCCACCCATGCAAGGACAAGACCGGGGATCACACCACCGAGAGCCATTCCTGCCTTCATGAATATACATATCAAGGCATTGACGATAGCCGCAACACGACGGCCTGTAGTGTACTCGCCGAAGGTCACGACCTCAGGAACCAGAGCCCACATGTAACCGGTAGCCACCAGCACGCCGGTACTCTTGATGAACTGGACGACGCAGAGCAGAGGGAAACAGGCCTTCAGGGCAGGCGTCGACACAATGGCATACATTAGCACCATACCGATTATCGAGATGACCAGGAATATCCTGAACATTCCGGCCTTGCCCACCTTCTTCTTGATTGCCGGCACAAGCGGCAGGAAGATGAACGACGGTATCGTACCCAGCCACATGAATGCGGTCGTCATGAAAGGAGTGGCTCCGATGTTATATGTCATGAAATATGAATCGGCTGCGTTGCTGACGCTCATGGTCGTGAAGGCAATGATGAAGAAGAAGGACAGGATACGCAGAGGACGGTTGCGGACCAGTTCCATCCACAGGTCACTTACCTTGACCTTGGATGCCTCCTCTGCATCCATGACAATACGTTCCTTGCTCTCGAAGAAGCAGAACAGGAGCAGAGCCAGACCTGTAAGGGCGAATATGCTCATAGTGATGAACCAGGCAGTCGCAGACTCAGGAGTATTATATACAGCCTCCATCCTTCCCGTATCTGCATTATACACCTTCGGAGCGAAGATAGCGATTACAAGAGGCAGGGTCTTGATTATAAGACCTGCCAGATTGGCCATGAACATCCTGACGCTTGTAAGGATGGTTATCTCATCTGTATCTCTGGTAAGCGAGGAGTTCAGGGCACCGTACGGCACATTTATAAGTGTGAAGCACATGCTCATTCCCACATATGTGACATATGCATAGAGCAGGGAGCCGCTGAAGCCGTTCCAGAAGCAGAGCATGGCGAATGCGGCAAGAGGAACGCCGGCGAAGATGAGCCATGAACGGTATTTGCCCCATCGGGGGTTGCCCTTGTCAATGAAGGCGCCCACGACAGGGTCCCATATTACATCAATGATACGGACTACAAGAAACATCACTGCTGAGACACTTGGCTTAAGTCCGTAGACATTGGTATAGAAGAAGAGAAGCCAGATGCTTACAGTCTGATATATCAGGTTCTGCGCGAGATCTCCACTGCTGAAGCCGATTCTTTCCCGCCATGACAGTTTATAACATCCGTTTTCCATAAGGTCAGTTTGGTTAAAACGTAACAAATATAATAAAAAAATCATCCCGGCCTCTGAAATCTTCAAAAACCGGGATGAAAAAAACAACTCTATAATGGCTAATAATTCTCTTTCATCGGCTCGAAGTAAGCCTGAGGGAAGAGGCATGCAGGACATGTCTTCGGAGCAGCCTCCGCCTCCACGATGTAACCGCAGTTACGGCACTGCCACCATATCTTGCCATCACGCTTGAAGAAGTCTCCTTCTGAAAGGCGGCTGAGAAGCTTGAGATAACGGCGCTCGTGCTCAGCCTCAACCTTCGCGATGTTCTTGAATGTCGCTGCGATTGCAGGGAAACCTTCCTCAGATGCAACTTCCGCAAATTCCTTGTAGAGGATATCCCACTCCTCGTTCTCGCCCTTTGCTGCTGCGAGAAGATTCTCCGGAGTAGTTCCCACGACACCTGCTGGATATGTCGCTGTAATCTCGACATCACCACCCTCAAGGAAGTTGAAGAATCTCTTCGCATGCTCCCTTTCCTGCTCGGCAGTCTCCATAAAGACACCTGCGATCTGCTCATAACCTTCCTTCTTCGCTACCTCTGCAAAGAATGTGTAACGTGATCTTGCCTGGCTCTCGCCTGCGAATGACTTGAGCAGGTTCTGCTCAGTTCTTGTACCCTTGATGCTTTTCATTTTTCTATCTGTTTAAAAAATTATTCATTGTTTTTTATTATCTTTCGGTTGCAAATATAATGCTTTTATTTTAATTTTGAAATATTATAAATTAAAATTTACGGGATTCATGAAAAGATTCATTCTCACAACTATAGTCGCTACCATCTGCACAGCTATATGCGCACAGAATATGGAGCCGAAGAAGAATGCTATTGACATCGGGACAGGAGCCACTCTAGGTACTGTAAAAATATTCGAACACAAGGGACAGAACGCCTTTGCCACAGGAATCGACTTCTCCCTGAGATACACAAGATTCTTTGACAGACACTGGGGAGCATTCATCCAAGGGGATCTGGCATTCAATTCTGCTCCAAGAAATGCATATTTCGGGAAAGTCAAGGCTCTTGACGGAAACAGGTATGCATATAACTGGTTCAAGACCGGTTCGACGACTCAGGGACGCTCATATTCGGGAGTATTTGTCGGGGGAACATTCAGATATGACATCAGAAGATGGAGTCTGCGTCCACGCATGGGAATTGGAGTAACCGGATACAACCTGAAATACAGCAGATATTACCGGACTCCGACAAACGGAGATGATACACAGAGGCAGGCAGTAATGGTACTTCCTTCAACAGATGAAGGCAAAGCGAGCTTCACTCGGACAATGCCGGCAGGTAAGGTGGGAATGCAGTTCAAATATTCCATAACTGACTGCTTCCATCTTGGAGCGGATATCGATTTCACGTTTTTCATGTCGCGCCATGAATATACGGTACGGACTTACAGCACAAAAAAGAAAGAACAGGGTCTGGATGATGTCATAGCAGGTATACTTACACTTGGATTATCAACTCTGTCGGAAGACTACATGACGACCGACCTGATAAACGAAACCCATACGGTCGCTCTGCCTTCCCCAATAACTTCAATTAAATTTTCATTGGGTTGGGATTTCTGACCTCTCTGGCACGAATAATGCAAATGTACAGACAACTTCTAGATAGTTAGACATAAATATTGAACGAACTGAAAAGCCGCCCGACGAAGTGATTCGCCGGGCGGTCATGTTTAAGTTATGTAATGACAGTTATTTCAGGACTACTGTGTCAAACCACTTCTCGAGTTCTTCGCTCCATTCGGTCTTGTAGATGTAGTTGTCTCCCCATCCGAATCCGTGTCCGCCCGAAGGATAGATATGCATTGTAGCGCTTACCTTGTTCTCAACAAGCGCCTCATAGTAAAGGAGGCTGTTCTTTACAGGAACGAGGAAGTCATCTGTCGCTGCAAGAATGAATGCAGGAGGTGTGTCAGGAGTGACCTGCTTCTGGTTGGAATAGAGGTCAAGCATCTCCTGGCTAGGGTTGTCACCAAGGAGTCCGAATACTGATCCGTCATGGGTATAAGGCTTCTCGAATGTGATCACCGGATAGACGAGTATCTGGAAGTCAGGACGTGTCGCCGCATCAACGTAATGTGTAGATGCCGTAGAAGCAAGGTGTCCGCCTGCAGAGAATCCCATTACTCCGATATGGGTGATGCCAAGGTCTGTACGTCCTCTCATTATACGCATCGCCTGCTGTACATCGCTAAGGGGAACATCATGGTGTCCGCGCGGCATTCTGTACTGAAGAAGGCAGCATGTGAAGCCACGGGCGTTGAGCCACTGTCGGATGTCACGTCCTTCATGAGTCATCGAAAGAACAGCATATCCGCCGCCAGGACAGATGATGACGCATCGTCCGTTAGGGTTTCTTGCAGGATAGATCTCCAGGACAGCCTCCTGATACTGGTCTCCATGCGGATCTTTGGACACATCATAAGTAAATGCATTTGGAGCGCCGTCAGGCCATACCTCTATAGTTTCCTGTCTTGGTCCCCAGAATCCGGGACCGCCTCCCGGCTGCGCAACGGCAGCAAGTGATAATGCTGCGAGAGCAAGCATCAAAGCAATCTTCTTCATAAATCGGTTATTTAGTTTCCCACAAAGTTAAGTAAAGTTTTCTTATCTTTGCATCTATGGCATCAGAATTATCACCAGTAGAAAAGCACCCGTTGCAGCCCTTCCTGCCCGAAGGAGCCAGAATTCTGATGCTCGGAAGTTTTCCTCCGAAGAAGGAGAGATGGTCGATGGATTTCTTCTATCCCAACTGGATAAACGACATGTGGAGAATAATGGGGCTCGTCTTCTTCGATGACAAGGATTATTTCACAGCCGAAGAGGATGGAATGAAAGTCAGGAGGTTTGACAAGGAGAAATGCGCCGGATTCGCACGAGAGAGAGGAATCGCAATGTACGACACAGCATCTGAAGTCCGCAGACTCAAGGACAATGCCTCCGACAAGTTTCTGGAAGTGGTGACACCGACAGATATGAAGTCACTTCTGGAAATGATTCCTGAATGTCAGGCGATAGTCACAACAGGCCAGAAGGCTACCGATGTGATAACCGCCATGTACGGCTGTAAGGAACCTGCCGTGGGAGAATGGACAGAGTGCGGCAACATCAGGTTCTGGAGAATGCCGTCATCGTCAAGGGCCTATCCCCTGTCTCTGGAAAAGAAGGCCGCCTATTATAGAATAATGTTTGAAAAAGAAGATATGATATGAAAAGAACACTAAAGACAATCCTTGCCATAGCCGTTGCCCTCGGATCCGGACTGGCTTCAAATGCAGACGAAGGCATGTGGCTTCCGTCACTTATCTCCCAGAGAATCGCCGACATGCAGGAGAAGGGATTCAGACTCGATGCAGATGACATCTACAGCATCAATCAGGCATCTCTCAAGGATGCGGTGGTGCTGTTCGGCCGCGGATGTACCGGAGAGCTCATATCCGCTGAAGGTCTGCTTGTCACCAACCACCACTGCGGTTACGGACAGATTCAGAAACACAGCAGTGTGGAGCATGACTACCTCAAGGACGGTTTCTGGGCCATGAGCCGCTCGGAGGAACTTCCTAACCCGGGTCTTACCGTAAGTTTCCTCGACCGCATGGAGGATGTGACCGGCATCATCATGAACGGATATGATCCGCAGATGAATGAAGAGGAAAGAACTGATCTTGTAAAGAAAAACAGTGAGGCGCTGATTGCAGAAGCGACAAAGGAAGGAAACGGATTGAGGGCTACTGTAGAGGCATTGTATTACGGCAACCAGTATTTTCTTTTCGTGTACCGTGAATACAGCGACGTACGTCTGGTAGGAGCACCGCCATCGTCAATCGGAAAGTTCGGAGGAGACACGGACAACTGGATGTGGCCTCGCCATACCGGAGACTTCTCGATGTTCCGAATATACGCTGACAAGGACAACAACCCTGCAGCCTACTCGGAGGATAATGTGCCTTATAAGCCCAGGAAGTTCTTCCGCATATCGACTGCAGGTGTTCAGGAAGGCGACTTCACCTTCATCTACGGATTCCCCGGCAGCACAAAGGAATACATCCATTCTGAAGGCGTAAGATACATCGAAGAGATCGGAGACCCGCACAAGATCGCTCTCCGCACCCTCCGTCTGGAGATAATGAACCGCCATCAGTCCCAGAGCCAGAAGGTCAGGATCCAGTACTCTTCAAAGAACGCCAACGTTTCGAACGCATGGAAGAAATGGCAGGGAGAGGTCAAGGGTATCAGGAAGATGAAGACTGTTGAAGTGAAGCAGGAATATGAAAAGGCTTTCGCGCAGTGGGCCAAGGGTAAGGAATACGAAGGACTTACCGACAGGATTGCAGCGCTTTACAGGGAGCTTGAGCCATATTCTTATGCAACAGACTATTACAGCGAGACCGTACGGACAATAGAGGTCGCTAATTTCGCGATGAGCATGGCAAGGCTCTTCACTCGGAACGGAGAGGAAGTGGAGTTCGACTCTGCAAGAGCGGCAGCGCTGGCCGAGTCATTCTACAAGGACTGGTATCTTCCCATCGACAAGGAGTCGTTCGTCGCCGTGATGGACGAGTATGAAAAGAACGTTCCGGAAGAGTTCAAGCCTGAATTCTACAGAACACAGATGCAGAAGTACGGAAACGCATCAGCATGGGCTGACGACATGTTCGGAACCTCGATATTCGTTGACGAGAACAAGGTCAAGGGGCTTACTGCCGCAGACAGGGATGCTGTCATGTCTGATCCGGCAGTCATGTTCTTCAACGAGTTCCTCAAATGGTACAGCAGCGAAGTTCAGCCTCATACTACGCGCATCAACAGCGAACTTGATCTCGCCTATCGCGACTACATGCGCGGACAGATGGACTTTGCCGAAGCAATCGACGGCCCTGCAGGAAGAGAAACTTTCTACCCTGATGCAAACCTTACCCTCAGGGTGGCATACGGACACATCAAGGGATACTCCCCTTCCGACGGCGTATATTATACTCCGTCATCGACAATAAAGGGCATCATGGAAAAGGACAATCCGGATATCTTCGACTACAATATTCCTCAACGCCTGCGCGATGTATACGCGACAAAAGACTACGGAAGATGGGCTGATGCATCGGGAGAGGTTCCTGTATGCTTCATCGCGACCAACCACACTACCGGAGGTAATTCAGGAAGTCCCGTGATCAATGCGGACGGTGACCTCATCGGTCTTAACTTCGACCGCGTATGGGAAGGAACAATGAGCGATATCGTGTTCGACCCGGAGATCTGCCGCAATATCGCTCTTGATGTACGTTACGTCCTGTTCACGATCGAAAAGATCGGAGGTGCGGACTATCTGTTTGATGAAATGGTCTTCGTCCCCTAGCAGAGAGACTCGAAGCTAGGGACGAAGTTGCTCTGGATCGCCGACGCAAGCCTGTCGGCGATTTCTTTTTTGGTATATCTGAAAACACTCTCACCGACGGTGAACAGGAACCCTATCTCACTCTCATTGAACATCTTGTCAGACAATACGATTCCTATCATGTAATCATACAGGCAATCGCGCATGCCCGGATTAATTTCAAGTATCTTCTGCACAGACTCAATAAAGACTTCCTGCACATTTTCCTTGCACAGGTCATCAAGGAACTGACGAGGGAACATATAGTAACTTGACAGATTGGTCAGGATATGCTCGACTTCCTTTTCAGTGATCTGTTCGTCAGCGGAAGCGACCATCAGACCTGCAGAAGCTATGAAACATCCCGTATAGAAATCCAGGTCGGTATTTCGCAGCTTGAGAAGTATCTGGATCAGTTCATCCATCTTCTCTTTGAGTTCTTCATCTGTCCGGCAGTTTGCAAAAAGATTGAGAGACTGGACACGGATAGGATTTACCGGATGGCTTCCATGACTGAGACCCTGTCCGTTCTTGAAGTAGTCAAGATGCTTAAGGTTCTCCTCGATGAACACATCCATCTGCATATCGATCTTGCCAAGATCAAGTCCCGATGCTATCTTGAAGAAAGCGGACACACATACCCCCAGATCAGGGATGGCCATATATCCGTATCTGTCAGCAACAAGTTCCGACAACTGCTGCCACAGACGTATCTTGTACTGAAGGACAAGAGGCAACTGAGCATTCGGAGGAAAAACGAAATAGATCAGGTCCATCAGTTCCTTGTTCTTGTTCATCAGATGACCTATCTCATGTCCAACGACAAAACGGAGCTCGTCGTCGGTCATAAGGTCGATGAGACCGGAATTCACATTGATGATGTTCGGTTCTCCCTGTCTGGTCGAAGCGACGGCAAAGGCATTCACAGAAGCATCACCTGTGATATAGAAGTCTATATCCTCCGTAAATCCCAGGCGGTCCTTCACCTCATAGAACAGATCATAAAGGTGGCCCATAAGACGTTTCTCCACCTTGAAGCTGTGACCTTCCATCGCATTCTTCCAATAATCACTGCCCTTCTCGGCAGATGACAGTTCAAGGATGTTGCGGATGATTCCGCCATGCAGAGCATCGTGGATCTGTATGCTCAGCATCTTTTCTAGTTCAATCTGTGGATTAAGCATATCTGTAATTTTTAGGTGATTCATCTATCCCTACAAATTTAACAAATGACTTCGACATTAGAAAAAATATGTCTAAATTTGACGACATTAAATTATAAGACATGGCACATTCAGACAACCTATCGATCGGAGTCTTCATCGACGGAGGATACTTCGCAAAGATCAATGAAGGACTTCAGGCAAAGAAGACTGCCTCAAATGTAAACGTAAGGAATCTGTTCTGCTTCATACCGGAAATCATCGGACAGAGATTCGGCATAGACAGAAAGTTACTGTACATAACGGAAGCCCACTATTACAGGGGACGTTTCCGCGCAAAAGATGCCGATGACAGAAATCTGCTCCTTAAGGAAAGGAAGTTTGAGGATAGCCTGATCGAGAATGACATAATATTCCACTACAAGCATCTTCGTCCGAATCCGAAAGGAGGCGTGATTGAAAAGGGTGTGGACACATGGTTTGCCCTTGACACATATGAAATGACGCTTTTCCGTCAGTTCGACTATGTCGTACTGATCAGCGGAGACGCCGACCATGAGATGCTTGCACGCAAGCTAAAGGCATTGAAGACGCATGTGATCCTTCTTACATGGGATCCGGCAAACACAGGCTCCACTTCCATGTTCCTGAGCGAAGAAGCATGTACGCACATAGACATGAAACAGCTTACAGATGCAGACCAGAACCTGTTCAGAAGACTTACTGTCCAGTAGCTTCTGATGTGATCTGCCTTATCTCGCGGCAGATACGGTCCCGTTTCACCTTCTGATACAGCCTGACAAGTTCATCATCAAGATACCCGGCCATGTCGTCCATCATGAGAATAAGTTCAGCGGCAAGGTCGGGTTCCATGCACACAGTCCTGATACCACCGTAAAAGTTGGACCATCCGTAAGACAGTATATTCCATGCATGATTATCCATGCTGTCATCACCCCACTCCAAAGAATACAGACATCGGTGCCTGTAGGCAATGCGCCACAAATTATTACGTAAAGGAATATTCATCATACGTACAATCTTCTTGTTGTCAACAGAGACATTCAGAGGACCGACACGTCTGACAATCTCATACAGCACCATTTCCGGATACTCTTCCGTAAACGGAATATCACCTTCCCTTCTGATCATCTTCCGGGATATATTCTCCACCAGGTCATGTATGACAGGACCAGCGACACCTCTTAGAATCGTGTCCACATCCTTGCCACAGATTCCATCCAGGTCCGGTCCGATCCGCGCGGACACCCTCCGGTACAGGCTCCACTGCCCTTTCAATGTCTCCTTAAGCAGTTCCTTCGCCCTGTCACCATCCAATATGTAGGTTTCTTTCATATCATTCTTCTGTTACGTTTCCATGAATAATAAGAGACCTGACTCCCACAAATTCTAACATTTGCCACAGTTTGGCACAAGTAGACAATACCTTTGCTTCAGAAAGTTAAAAAAGGAGGTAAATATGTGGTTCGCAGTTATTGTATCAGTATGTCTGGCGACAGAAGTGTTGAGTCATCTGTCGGGAGGTGAGATCCATATTGGAACTAAAGAAGAAAAGATGTAGGCTTTGTATGTATTTTGTTGTATATTTGCTGGATATGGCAGATTTAACATAAACAACAAACATATAATGGCTATGAATAGACTAAAAGGACATGTGACCATCATTACAGGCGGCGGAAAGGGAATCGGATTCGGCCTTGCAGAGGCATTTGCAGAAGAGGGATCGGACCTCGTGCTTACAGGAAGGACAGAGTCTCGACTTGTCGAGGCGAAAAGGAGACTTGAAGAAAAGTACGGTATCGAAGTACTTCCTATCGTAGCTGACGGAGCTGACGAGAATGCAATCAGAAAGGTGGTTGCAGAGACCGTCAGAAAGTTCGGCAAGATCAACACCCTCGTGAACAACGCCCAGGTATCTAAATCAGGTATGCCGCTTGTAGAGCATACAAAGGAAGATTTTGACCTTGCTATTTATTCAGGCCTGTATGCCGCATTCTTCTATATGCGCGAGTGCTTCCCTTACCTTAAGGAAACAAAAGGTTCGGTCATCAATTTCGCGTCAGGTGCCGGTCTTTTCGGCAAACTCGGCCAGGCTTCATATGCGGCAGCCAAGGAGGGAATCCGCGGAATGTCACGTGTTGCAGCGGCAGAATGGGGCCCTGACGGAGTAAGGGTCAACGTCGTTTGTCCTCTTGCAATGACCGAAAGTCTCGAGCAGTGGAGGGAGAACTTCCCTGAACTTTATGAAAAGACGATCCAGGGCATTCCTCTCGGTCATTTCGCAGATCCGAAGGGAGATATCGGCCGCGTCTGTGTCTTCCTCGCATCAGAAGATGCAGAGTACGTTACAGGAGAAACCATAACCCTCCAGGGTGGAAGCGGTCTGAGACCATAACACATCAATTCAATCTTTCTGACATGGGTATTTTCCAGAATATAAAGAAACTGATTCAGGATACTGTCAATCTTTCAGGTTATATCGATACTGAAACAGCGGAGAAGTCAATCCGCGGAAACATATATTTCCGCGGACCTAACGCATGGATTCTCGCAATCGCGACAATTATCGCATCAGTTGGACTCAATGTGAACTCAATTCCAGTCGTAATCGGTGCGATGCTCATCTCCCCTCTCATGGGACCGATCTTCGGACTGGGACTGGGTCTCGGAGTGAATGACACAAACCTGATGAAATCGTCAGGAAAGAATCTGCTGGTAATGGTATCCATCAGCCTTGTGGCCTCGTTCATATACTTCCTGATAACCCCTCTGAACTTAAGCAATCCTACAGAACTCCTTGCCAGGACAAATCCGACGATATATGATGTGCTCATTGCATTGTTCGGAGGATTTGCCGGCATCCTGGAGCAGTGCAGGAAAGAAAAGGGAACCGTATTCTCAGGAGTAGCGATCGCGACAGCCCTGATGCCTCCGTTGTGTACTGCAGGATTCGGACTGGCAAGCGGAAATTTCAGTTATTTCATCGGCGCTCTCTACCTTTTCGTCATAAACTGCCTGTTCATCATGCTTGCCACATATGTAAGCGTTAAGTATTTCAGATTCAGACAGATCGAACATGAAGATCAGGCTACCGGACGTAAAGCAAAGAGGATCAGCACCATACTCATTCTCATCTTCATAGTTCCAAGCATATGGTCAGCGGTCCTGCTGATACGTCAGAACAACTTTGAAGAAAATGCGACCGCGTTCGTGGAACAGACCAAGGCATATGACAAGAGCATCATCTATGACTATAAGATAGACCATACCGACGGTTCAAAGATAGAACTGTTCTTTACCGGCGAGCCTCTGAACGACAAGACAAGGGAAAACGTGTTCAGAAGAGCTGAAGAATATGGACTCAAGGAAGAAAACATCATCATCAACGACCATACGACCACGGAAAACCTGAATGACATCGAGGTAGTCAAAGGTATCTATGACAAGATGGACACCGAAATCGGCAAGAGGGATGAAGAGATCCGACGTCTTAAGGAAGAACTGAAACTTGCAGAAGGAAACGACATTCCATACATACAGGTCACAAGAGAGATAATGAATTCATATCCTGCCGTAAAGGAGGTGCAGATGGCACAGGGAGCGAGCGTATCATGCGATTCTCTGACAATGAGTCCATGCATGACCGTCATAGTAAAATGCGATACACTGATGGACGATCATGAACTTGACAGACTGACACAGTGGCTGAAGATTCGTCTAGACACAGAAGACATGACACTTATACAGCAGTAGGACATGAATCCCTGTTTTGCAATCATAGACAGAAACACATTGGAAAGCATAGCTCTCAAAGATATTCTTTGGGAGCTCTTCAATCATGTGGAGATACATGCATATGATTCGGTGGATTCTTTCATACGCGACTCGAACAGGCATTTCGTCCACTTCTTTGTCAGCGCGGAAATGCTCTTTTCCGACTCGGACGAATTCGATACTCTGAAGCATATGACGACAATCCTGACGGATGGTGTAAATCCCAACATAGACAATTTCGGATACAGGACTCTTGACATCACAGCAAGCGAAGAGGAGATTGTCACCAGACTCATGGACCTGCAGAAGATCGGTCATTACGGCAATATGGCCACAACTGCAAAAGACGTATCCGGTTCCCAGAAGCACAGACTTTCCGAGCGCGAGAAAGAAGTCCTGCGCCTTATGGTAAAAGGACTGATAAACAAGGAGATAGCAAAGGAACTGGATATCTCCACCACGACAGTGATATTCCATCGCAACAACATTTGTGACAAACTTGGTACGCGTTCAGTCGGAAAACTCACAATCTACGCCGTTCTCTCCGGCATCGTAAGCATCAAGGAAATCTGATAAAAAATTCCCGTTTTCTGCAACAATCGCAATCGTCAGGCGTCATATAGGTGAAACGAAACTTGATGAAAGACACCATTGACATAGAAAAGCTTTATGACGCCATGTCCCGACGGCTGTTCAATATCAGTCATAGGATCGTAGGCAACAGTGATGATGCTGAAGAGATCATGCACGACACTCTTCTCCAGTACTGGAAATTCAGAAGAAAGAATGAGATCATCGACCTCGGGAAATGGCTTTCAAGCACCTGCATCAGGAAATCCATCGACAGACTGAGGGAACGGAACAGATGGAGGGTATTTCTTGATAATTATGAGGATCCTATTTTGGAAGAGCCTGAAGCTATAGACCTTGAATACGACATCGCTATCATCCGGAACGCCTTGTCCTCCCTCCCCGACCATTACAGGGTCATGGTTTCGCTTCATCTTTTCGAAGGATATGACTATCAGGAAATCTCGCAGATGACAGGAATGAACGAAAACACGATACGAAGTCTCTATATGAGAGGCAGACAGAAACTGGCAGAAGCCGCAAAACAGCACAGGAGATGACAGAACTTGAAAGATACATAAGCGAAAACAGGGATTCATTCGACTCGGAGCCTGTTCCGGCAGGAAGCAGGGAGAAGTTCATGGCCGCAGTAGCGCATGAAAAGAGGAGAAGACGGATCAGGACATTCTCTTTTGCGTTTACCGGGATGGCCGCTGCATTATCCGCAATCATGGTCCTGTTCAGTGAGCCAGACCTCGCAAAGGAACTGGAACGCCACCACAGAAGACTGGCAGAAAAAGGAAATGAAATCATGGTCAGGGCAGAAAAGGAACATCCAACTGAGAACGAGATGATCATAAGCGCGATAAGATCCATCACATACGAGGCGATACCTCTTGAAGAACAGCTTCCTGACATATTGCCTCAAAAGGAGAAGATACGGATTCTCAATGATTATTATGACCAGAAATATTCGGCATTGGAAAGTCTTATGGCAGAATTATAACCAACAAAAACAGATAGCACATGAAAAAGTTTTTTTTAACCCTGGCAGTGGCGGCATCCGCACTGTTCGCAGCAAATGCAGAAGAAAAGACAAAAGTCCATGATTTCGGAGACATCAGGTCTCTTGAAGCAGGTAACATTTTCGAAATCAGTGTCACAGAAGGCAATTCCGGAAAAGTGACCGTAATATACGATGATGAATATGAAAAGTACCTGAAGGTCAGATATCGTAAGGATGATTCGAAATTATGTCTTGAAATGAACGACATTCCTACCAGGTTCAGAAGGGGAAGCCAGCCACGCATCACAGTATATCTTGAGATGAATGACATAGATGACATATCCCTTTCTGGAGCTGCGAAAGTAGAATTTGAGGGAAAATTCAAGAGCAGGAACCTGTATATCGACATGTCAGGAGCCACACAGCTGAAAGATCTTCAGGCAAACGGCAGCACTCTGCACATTGAATGTTCGGGAGCCAGCAAGGTAAACATCTCAGGAAAATTCACCGACAAGACAGAACTTGATCTCAGTGGAGCATCAGACCTGAAATGCAGTCTGGAGACCGGTCATCTGGAAGGAGAACTCAGCGGAGCAAGCAGATTCACCAACGAAGGCGACATAAGACACTGCGAAATAGAGGCATCCGGAGCATCAAACATTAAATTGACAGGTGTGGGAGAAGTCCTGGAGATCAATGGTTCTGGAGCATGCAACTTCAATATGGAGGACTTTCATGTAAAGAATGCCGAGGTAGAACTCAGCGGAGCAAGCAAAGCCACGGTCAATGCAGACAAGACGATACGCCACGATGTCAGCAGGACGAGCAAGATGACTTACTACGGAAACGCTGAGCTTCACAATCTTAACGAAGACACGAATATCATCAGAGGCAGATAGAACTAGTCATCCTGACGGCGGAGAGAAAAGAAGAACTGCAGTCCCCCTTCCAGACGGTTGATCACACGCACCGTTCCCCCATGGAACTTGACTGCATTCTTTACGATTGAAAGGCCGAGGCCGGAGCCACCGACATCTCTGGCACGGCCTTCATCTATGCGGTAGAATCTCTCGAAGATCTTTTCAAGATGGTCTTCCGGAACACCGGCACCTGTGTCGTAATAGGTTATATAACAGAACTTTTCAATGGTACTGTAGCACTCTATATGCATGGTCACGCCATCACCGGCATATTTCAGGGTATTCTCAACCAGATTTCTGACAATCGTATATACAAGAGACCTGTTGGCCAACAGGACAGTACCGGCCGACAGCATGTTCTCCACCTTGTTCCCTTTCTCCGCAATCCTTTCCTCAAATTCGTCGAACACTTCGTTGGCTACGTCATAAAGGTCAATCTCTTCCTTGCGGAGCTTCTCTGACCTCTCTTCCATCTTGGATATCAAGGCCATATCCGTTATCAGTTCCGACAGACGCAATGTCTGGTTATATGCCTTCTCAATAAATACCTGCTTCTTTTCCGGAGACATGTCCGGACAAGCTATGATTGTTTCCAGATAACCGCGGATGCTTGTGACAGGAGTCCTGAGTTCATGAGATATGTTGCTGGTCATCTGCTTCTTAAGATTCTGGCTCTGAATATCAGCCTTCTGCTGACTTTTCCTCCACATACGATGGATCAAGGCACCGGCACCTACAAGAGCACATGCGACAACCACGTTTATTATGACGAACAGGGTCTTCATTACTCCACAGGATTAAAGATATAACCATATCCTGACCTGTTTGTCAGATATCCCTTGCATTCGCCCAGTTTGCTCCTTATTCTTGCGATATGCACGTCCACGGTCCTATCCAGTACATACGGAGCATCCTTCCACAATTCGTTTATGAGGTCCTCGCGTGAGAATATCTTTCCAGGGTTGGATGCCAGCAGAGAGAATATCTCAAACTCCTTCTTCGAGAATACGACCTTCTCGCCATCCAGATATACCAGCTTGCTCACCAGATCGATCTTCAGACGGCCACACTCCAGCATATCGGGAAGTTTATCCTCAGCAGGAGCGATACGGCGCAGCACAGCACGGACACGGGCGATGACTTCCTGGATGGAAAACGGTTTCGGGATATAATCGTCTCCTCCAGAGGAGAATCCGGTCAGAAGGTCATTTTCAGAACTCTTTGCAGTAAGGAAGATGATAGGAACCGTACTGCCACGCTCACTACGCAGTACTTCCGCCATCTTGAATCCCGACATTCCTCCCATCATCACATCCAGAAGAATCAGAGCATGATCCGGGCGCAGCATTTCAAGCGCCTCCTCTGCAGAAGCAGCACATTCCACAGCAAATCCGGCATTCTCCAGATTGAACTGAAGGATATCCCTGATGTCTGCCTCATCATCGACAATAAGTATCTTTCTTTCCATGATTACCATATTAGCTCTACAAATATAGTCTATTTTCCGTATCTTTGTCTATTATCGTCAATCTAACATGAAGTTTATCCACATATCGGACCTGCACATAGGGAAAAAGGTCTATGAAAAGTCCCTTATAGACGAGCAGGTACATATCCTGAACAGCATCTGCGAGATCGTAAGCGGACAACGGCCGGATGCTGTCTTGATCGCAGGAGATGTCTATGACAAGGCAGTGCCGTCAGGAGAGGCAGTCCTTCTTTTCGATGAGTTTCTTACAAGACTATCATCCTTGTGCGGACATATATTCATCATAAGCGGAAACCACGACAGCGCGGAACGCATGGCCTTCTGCTCACGTCTGATGGACAGCAAAGGCATCCACCTCTCCCCTGTCTACAACGGCTCGACAGAAGCAGTCACATTGTCTGACAGGTACGGGCATGTGGACTTCCACATGCTGCCGTACGTCAGACCTGCCCATGTCCGCCACTATCTTCCCGATGAAGAGAAGAACGATGTAAGTTCATTTGATTCAGCCATCAGAAAGGCTGTCGGAAAGATAGAAATCAGACCGGAACGGCGGAATGTTCTTATAACCCATCAGTTCGTGACAGGTGCTGTCAGAAGCGAGTCTGAAGACGTAAACGTAGGAGGTCTGGATAATGTGGATGCATCTGCATTCGACTGCTTCGACTATGTCGCCCTGGGTCACCTTCACTGCCCTCAGGACTGCGGCAACGAGCGTATAAGATATAGCGGAAGCCCGTTGAAGTACTCCTTCTCAGAAGTCAGGGACAGCAAGACAGTCACAATCATAACTCTCAAGGAAAAGGGAGTCATGGAGCGTGAATTCATTCCATTGGTCCCTCTCCACGACTGGCATGACCTTCGGGGGACTTACGAAGAGGTTACGGCACGCAGCTTCTACGGAGGGACATCGTGGACCGAAGATTTCGTAAGAATCACTCTGACCGACGAGCAGGACATACCTGACGCCGTAGGGAAATTGCGCAGCATATATCATAACCTTCTCGAGATGAGGTATGACAACACGCGGACAAGGTCAGGGGCAGTAACCATAGAAGGCAGTTCAAGGACAGAGGAAAAGACTCCGATGGAACTGTTCAACGAATTATACACCAGGCAGAACGGCGAGGGCATCAGCCAGTTTCAGGAGAGATACCTTAAGGAAGTGATTGAAAAGATCTGGGAGGAAGAAAAATGAGACCGCTTTTACTTGTCATGTCGGCATTCGGACCGTATGCCGCTGAAGAAAGAATAGATTTCACTGTCTTCGGTCGTCAGGGACTGTACCTGATATCCGGAGATACCGGCGCCGGAAAGACAACAATATTCGACGCGATAACATACGCGCTTTATGGACAGCCAAGCGGAACACAGAGGGAGGGCGAGATGTTCAGGTCCAAGTATGCTGAGGCATCGACTCCGACATTTGTCAGTCTCGAATTTGAATATGACGGCAAAACCTACCTCATAAGGCGTAACCCGGAATACCTCAGACCGAAAGAAAGGGGCGAAGGCACCACTCTTCAGAGTGCCGACGCAACTCTCTTTCTTCCTGACGGCAAGATAGTGACAGGTACCAGGAATGTGAATGCACGTATAACTGAGATCCTGGGCATTGACAAGATGCAGTTCTCGCAGATTGCAATGATTGCTCAAGGTGATTTCATGAAGCTGCTTTTCTCGAAGACTGATGACAGACAGAAGATATTCCGCAAGATATTCAAGACTGACCTGTTTGTAAAGCTTCAGGACGCTCTCAAAAGGGACGCTAATGAAATATCCGGACAGTGCAGGACAGAAAGATCTGGTATCGACCAGTATATCGATGGCATCGAATGCGCTGATGACAGCGGATTCAGGTCAATGGCAGCGGAGGCGAAGGCAAGACGGGCTGGCATTGAGGATGTGCTGGATATGTTGAAATCCATCATCGCAGAAGATAATGCAGCCAATGAAGGATACGCAGCCGAAAAGGCGGCATGCGAAAACAGCAGCAGAGAGAAGGAGATGCTGATCAGGAAGCAGGAAGAGTACGACAAGGCATGCATGAGACTGAAGGAAGACGCATTAAGGATTGAGCAGGAAGGAATCAGGCTTGTCGACCTGGAAAAATCTCTGGAAGAAAAGAGGAAACTTACATCTGAGGCTGAAGAAATGGCTAAAGAGATAGGCAGGACAGAGGGTCTGATGCCAAGGTATGGACAGGCGGAAGTTCTCAGGAAGGAAGTACAGGATTTATCAGATAAGATCAGTTCAAACCGGCAGAATCTGCAAAGAACTGAATCTTCGGTTGCTGATCTGACCCATGAACTTGAGGTTCAGAAGAAAGAACTTGCCTCTCTTGAGAACATCGGAGAGGAACTTCTGAAGTCCATGCAGGCAAAGGAGGTTATGCTCAGGCACAGAAATAACCTTGATATCCTGGAAAAGTCGATCATATCTCTGGAAGAGAAGAAGGGAACCCTGATCCGCTATCAGGAAGCCCTCAAGGTCAGAATTACAGAAAGGGATGCAGCTGCAGCGGAATATCTTGCAGGACACAATCTCTTCATGTCCGAACAGGCAGGCATCCTGGCCACAGACCTGGTCGACGGCATGCCGTGCCCGGTCTGTGGGTCACGTGAACATCCGTCCAAGGCGCAGCTTTCAGACAACGTTCCAACACAGCAGGAGGTAAAGTCCCTCAAGGAAAAGGCGGACATCCTCGAGGAGAAGGTGAATAGAGGATTCAGCCTATGCACCGAACATAAGGCAAAGGTAGAAACGGAGCTGGATGCTCTGAAAGCCCGTCTTTCTGAAGTTATGGGTCTGGACGGATATACACCTGAAGTATCTGCTGAAGTAAAGAAGGCGAAGATTGAGGTTCTGAAGTCAATGACAGAAACAGACGTCCTCATTGCCGAGCTTAAGAAGAAGAATACAAGAAAGGGCGAGCTGGCAAGGATGATTCCTGAAACCGAAAGCAAGATTGTCCAGGCAAAGGAAATGGTCAATACCCTGTCTGCATCAGATTCGGCCATGAAGGCGGAATCTTCTGCAAAGACACTTCAGATAGAAGACATTGTCAAGGAACTGCAGTTCAAGACAAAGGAAGAGGCTTCAGCACACATAGTGTCCCTGTCCGACAGGAGGGAGAAGATCATGTCAGATATCAGTGCAGCTGAAAATGCCGTCAACAGGTGTAAGGAATCCATCGCTTCATTGAAGGCAGGCATAGAGGCTGTACAGGCACAGGTGACTGAGATTATTTCAATTGACAAGGAAGCTGTCATTGCGGAAAAGGAAGCGGCTGATGCAAGGTCAGCTGTACTTGACGTACAGATCAGACATACATACGCCCGTATCAGGTCCAACAGTACGATTCTGGAGAATATCATAAGGCGTGCTGACAGACTTGTACGTCTTGAAAAGGAACTTGCCTGGAAATCCGCATTGTCGAAGACTGCAAACGGCGACCTCGAAGGCAAGGAAAAGGTCATGCTGGAGACTTATGTCCTGATGGAATATTTCGACAGGGTCATAGCAAGAGCTAACACAAGATTCATGTCCCTGTCCGGAGGGCAATACGAACTGAAGAGAAGGGAGAATGCGTCAAACAACAGGAGCCAGTCCGGACTTGAGCTCAATGTCATCGACCATTATAACGGCAGCGAGAGAATGGTTGAGAGTCTTTCCGGAGGAGAGCAGTTCAAGGCATCACTGTCACTTGCCCTAGGACTTTCAGATGAGATACAGTCAAGCGCCGGAGGAATCAGACTGGACACCATGTTCGTCGATGAAGGTTTCGGTTCGTTAGATGAGGAGTCATTGAGACTTGCCATGAACACCCTTGGAAGCCTTACTGAAGGCAACAGACTGATAGGTATAATCTCCCACGTACCGGCGCTCAAAGAGATTGACAGACAGATACTTGTAAAGAAGGACAGGTACAGCGGAAGTAAGATTCAGATCATCTGCTGACACCTTGTTACAAATTGTAACATTTATTTAACACCAGATCTGTTGCAGAGTTGAAAAATCTCCCTACCTTTGCAACCGGTTATTAGTTTTAGTGTTATTAATTATGTGGTTATATGAGGCATCCTCGCGTGAGCGACGAAGTCTCATTTTGTTTTATACAGGTCTCTCGACCTGAATAAAACAAACCAAGACTTCGGACAGTCCAACCCCCAGTCACCTGACGGTGACAGCCCCCAGGGGCATCTCGGTCCTGCCCGGACCGGTCGACGATGTCGACTTGATTAACATAACGTCCTACCCATATAAAACAAACCAAGACTTCGGACAGTCCAACCCCCAGTCACCTAACGGTGACAGCCCCCAGGGGCAGAAGAACATCTGTGACAATAATCAGCAAAAATATGACACAGATATCCTCAAATACAGTTATTATTATGTAATTCCGTTATAACTGTTGCAGTTTTCCGACAATTAGTGTCACAGTGTCATTTTGGATCAAATGAAAAAGTAGATTGGAAAGTTTACTTACCGTCCGCCGGGAGAAGTTGTCGCAGCATACAGTTCAAGGCGAAGACACCAGGGCATGCCCATAAAACACAACTACTTGAACATCAACAACATACAAGATTTACGTGCCGCCAATGGGGAGCACGCACAATCGGTAAGATAATGATTTACAGGTAGTTACATTTCACGGATCAAATAAAAAGTCTTGTTGATAAAATTTGTAGTGACAGGCGATGTTTCAGCGTTGTTCTAATGCTGGTTATCGGTGTTTTACATATATATAACTATCACCGGGCTCAACAAGGAATGCTGCGCGAGCTACACTCTTAGGGCTTCCGCTCTCTGAAATGGTCCACCGGAACGTTTGCTTATAGTTCGCTATGCACGCTTTGTGACGGTGGGCGCGGAAATTCAAATCAACCGGAATTTTCCTTTGAGCCGTCATTTCGTATACACATAAGGCGTGCTCAACCGGCACGCCTTATGTGTGAATATTTATATTTGAGCTTATCTTACTTCCTTGATGATGTCAAGGGCGTCCTTGCAGAGCTTGGTAATTGCATCCCAATCCTTAGCGGCAATCGCTTCCTTCGGGAAAAGGTTGCTTCCCATTCCGACACATGTTGCTCCGGCCTTGAACCATCCTTCAAGATTGGCCCTTTCTGGCTTCACACCACCTGTCACCATGATCTGGCTCCATGGCATAGGAGCCTTGAGACCCTTCACGAATGCAGGACCGAGGACATCGCCAGGAAATACCTTGCAAAGGTCGCATCCAAGTTCCTGAGCCTTGCCGACTTCAGAAACAGTACCGCATCCCGGACAGTATGGAACAAGACGACGGTTACATACAGGAGCGATTTCCGGATTGAAGAGCGGACCAACAACGAAATTCGCACCAAGCTGAAGATACAGAGCTGCTGTAGGAGCATCCACAACAGAACCGATACCCATTATCATACCTGGAAGCTCCTTGTTCGCAAACTTTACAAGTTCGCCGAACACCTCGTGTGCGAAATCTCCGCGATTTGTGAACTCGAATGCACGTACGCCACCTTCGTAGCATGCCTTTACCACGGCCTTTGCAGTCTCAAGATCTGCATTATAGAATACAGGGACCATTCCGGTCTCCTTCATGGCCGCTATTACCTGAAGTTTAGAATACTTTGCCATAATTATCTTGATACGCGTCCTGAACCGTCACCCTTCATGAGGTTTTCAACCTCGGCAACAGTAACCTGATTGAAGTCTCCGAAAATTGTATGTTTGAGGCATGATGCCGCAACAGCGAAGTTGAGGGCCTTCTGATCATCATCGGTATAGGTAAGAAGACCATATATGAGGCCACCCATGAATGAGTCACCGCCACCTACGCGGTCAACGATATGTGTGATGTCATAACGTGGCGACTGATAGAGAGTTCCGTTGCTGTAAAGTACGCCACCCCATGTATTGTGATTTGCGTTGATTGAGCCGCGGAGAGTGATGATGACCTTCTTTGCCCTAGGGAACTTCGCCATGAGCTGTGTACATACGCTCTCAAACTCCGCCGCATTGACCTCACCATGGGTTGCAGTCACATCAAATCCCTCCGGCTTTATTCCGAAGACCTTCTCGGCATCTTCCTCGTTGCCAAGAATCACATCGCATCCGGCAACCAGTTCCGGCATCACTTCAGAAGCCGTCTTGCCATATTTCCAGAGATTCTTGCGATAGTTAAGGTCACATGAAACCGTAATGCCCAACCTGTTTGCAGCCTGTATAGCCTCAAGACATACATCTGCAGCACCCTGGCTGATCGCCGGAGTGATACCAGTCCAATGGAACCAGTCAGCACCCTCAAACACTTTATCCCAGTCTATCATACCCTTCTCGATCTGGGCGATAGAAGAATACGCACGGTCATATACTACCTTGCTCGGACGTGCGACAGCACCTGTTTCAAGGAAGTATATTCCAAGGCGGTCGCCGCCATAGACACAATACCTGGTTCCGACTCCATAGCTATGGAGATCCTTAACGCAGCTTGCAGCGATATCGTTCTTTGGAAGTCTGGTTACAAACTCTGTCTCGATTCCATAATTTGCAAGGGAAACCGCTACGTTAGCCTCACCGCCACCGAATGTAGCCTCAAACTGCTTTGCCTGAGAAAATCTGAGATAACCAGGTGTTGAAAGCCTGAGCATTATCTCTCCGAAAGTAATGACCTTTGCCATAATAATATCTGTTTCAAAAATGCATATTTAAGGCAAAGTTAAGAGAAAAAACAAAAAAGAAAAAATATTTCCGTTACCGATAACGGATTTTTATTCAGATAAAAGATTTTAACATCAAAAGCACCAACGAGGCAAATATTTTGTATATTTGTAAGTTAGATTATTATTGACACGAAAAACTTTAAAACTTTTACTGATTATGAGACTTATCATTGAATCCAACAGCGCAGAAGGATCAGTATGGGCTGCACGTTACATCGTCTCTAAGATCAAGGCAAAGGCTGCGGTCACAGACAAGCCTTTCGTCCTCGGACTTCCTACCGGAGGCACTCCGGTAGCCACTTATCAGGAGCTCATCAGAATGTACAAGGCTGGTGAGGTTTCCTTCAGTAATGTGATCACATTCAACATGGACGAATATGTGGGTCTCCCTGAAGAGCATCCTGAAAGCTATCATTCATTCATGGCACGCAACTTCTTCGACCATGTGGATGTACCTAAGGAGAACATCAACATCCTCAACGGAAATGCAGAAGACCTCGCAGCCGAATGCGCAGCATATGAGGCAAAGATAGCTGCTGCAGGCGGTATCGACCTGTTCATGGGTGGTGTCGGCGAAGACGGACATATCGCATTCAACGAGCCATTCTCATCACTCGTATCACGCACAAGAGTAAAGAGCCTCACATATGACACAATCCTCGTGAACTCGCGTTTCTTCGACGGAGACGTGACAAAGGTTCCTTCAACAGCTCTGACTGTCGGAGTAGGCACTGTCATGGATGCAAAGGAGGTTCTCATACTCGTTTTCGGTCACAAGAAGGCAAACGCGCTCAGAGAGGCTGTAGAAGGTGCATATTCACACAAGTGCACACTCTCAGCACTTCAGGCACATCCGCACGGAATCATCGTGGCCGACGAGCTCGCTGTAGGAGAACTAAAGGTGAACACATACAGATACTTCAAGGATATCGAGAAGAATAATCTATAACCAAAACAACACTAGAACACTAAAACAGGTATGGAAAAAGATTTCAGAGAAGTTGTCCAGAGTTGGTTGGACGGCAATTTTGACGAAGAGACAAAGGCACAGATCAGGGTACTCCAGGAGACTGACCCGGTTGCGCTCGAAGATGCATTCTACAGAAACCTCGAGTTCGGTACAGGCGGACTCCGCGGCATCATGGGAGTAGGTACCAACAGAATGAACAAGTACACTGTCGGAATGGCTACCCAGGGCCTCGCAAACTACATGAAGGCAAACTGCGAGGGTCCTCTCAGCGTATGCATCTCATTTGACAGCCGCAACAACAGCCCTGAGTTCGCTCAGATCACAGCAAACGTGCTCGCTGCAAACGGCATTCATGTCTACATCTTCGACAAACTCCACCCTATCGCTCTCATGAGCTACTCTGTAAGGGCAAAGAAGGCCACTGCAGGTATCATGATCACAGCATCACACAATCCGAAGGAATACAACGGATACAAGGTATTCTGGTCAGACGGTGCACAGGTGACTTCTCCTGTCGACAAGGACATCGTTGCTGAAGTAGCGAAGATCACCGACCCTTCAATGGTGAAGTTCGAGGCTGGCGAAGGCGCGGCTCCTATCGAGGTAATGGGTCATGAGATGGATGAGGCTTACCTCAACTCTGTAATGACTCTCATGCTTTCTCCTGAAGCTGTGGCAGCACACAAGGACATAAAGATCGTATATACGCCGATCCATGGTTCGGGTGTCTCAATCGTACCTGAATTCCTCCAGAAACTGGGATTCGAGAATATCTATCACGTTCCTGAGCAGGATGTCGTTGACGGCAACTTCCCTACCGTAATGTCTCCAAACCCAGAGGAGCCATCTGCTCTTGCAATGGCTGTCGCTGTAGCTGACCGTGAAGGTGCTGACCTCGTGATGGCTACAGACCCTGACGCTGACCGTCTCGGTCTCGCAGTACGCGACAACGAAGGCAAGATGGTACTCATCAACGGTAACCAGACCGCTTCAATCCTTACATACTACATCCTCCGCCGCTGGTCTGAACTTGGAAAGCTTGACGGAAAGCAGTATATCGTAAAGACTATCGTGACTACAGAACTTCTCCGCGCTATCGCAGAGAAATACGGAGTGGCAGTCTACAACGTGCTTACAGGATTCAAGTGGATCGCTGACATCGTGAAGAAGAACGAGGGCAAGACTACATTCGTTTGCGGCGGTGAGGAAAGCTACGGTTTCAATGTAGGTGAATTCGTACGCGACAAGGATGCTCCTATCTCATGCGCAATGGTTGCAGAGTGCGCTGCATGGGCAGCAGCACAGGGCAAGACCCTCTATCAGCTTCTCCAGGACATCTATGCTGAGTTCGGATACTATAAGGAGTCACTCATCTCCGTTACCAAGAAGGGTAAGTCAGGACTCGAGGAGATCGCTGCAATGATGGTAGACTACCGCAACAATCCTCCAAAGGAGATGGCTGGTTCTCCTGTTGTCAAGGTTGTCGATTACACCAAGCCGGAGGAGACCGGACTTCCTTCATCGAATGTGCTTCAGTTCTTCAATGAAGCAGGCGATGTTGTGACAGTACGTCCTTCAGGTACCGAGCCTAAGATCAAGTTCTACTTCGGCGTAAAAGGTTCTGACGCAGACGCAAAGAACGAAGCTCTGAGAGCACAGTTCAGCAAATAATAGACCTGCATAAATAATCCACCGATATCTGACCGTATCGCAAAAGCATAGGTAAATGCTTCGCCCATCAGATATCGGTGGATTATTATTGTATTATGTCAGATCAATTCTTAGACTGGATGTAGTCGTGGATGGCGGCGGCGGCTTTACGGCCGGCGCCCATTGCAAGAATGACCGTTGCGGCTCCTGTTACTGCATCTCCGCCGGCAAAGACACCTGGACGGGTTGTAGCACCGTTATCATCTGCAACGATACAGCCACGACGGTTGGTCTCCAATCCTGCTGTTGTCCTGGCGATAAGAGGATTAGGAGATGTACCCAGGGACATGATGACTGTATCGGTCTCTATCTCGAATTCCGACCCCGGAACCTCAACAGGACTGCGGCGTCCGCTTTCATCAGGTTCGCCTAGTTCCATACGTATGCATCTTACTGCCTTTACCCAGCCGCTCTCGTCTCCGATGACCTCGACAGGGTTTGTGAGCATGGCAAACTGAATACCCTCCTCCTTTGCATGGTGAACCTCCTCCTTACGGGCAGGTAGTTCGTTTTCAGTACGGCGGTAGACTATTGTCGTTTCTGCTCCAAGCCTCAATGCCGTACGGGCTGCATCCATCGCCACATTTCCTCCGCCTACCACAACAACCTTCTTTCCGGCATGGATCGGAGTGTCATAGTCGTCACGATATGCCTTCATTAGATTGTTTCGTGTAAGGAACTCGTTTGCAGAGAAGACTCCGTTATAATGTTCACCCGGAATGTTCATGAACCTAGGAAGACCTGCTCCGGAACCGATGAATACAGCTGAGAATCCTTCCTCATCGAGAAGGCTGTCAACAGTCACAGTACGGCCTGCAATCACATTGGTCTCGATCTTTACGCCAAGAGCCTTTACAGATGCGATTTCTGCTGCCACCACCTTGTCCTTAGGAAGACGGAACTCAGGAATACCATATTCAAGCACACCGCCCGGACGGTGAAGGGCCTCGAAGACAGTAACATCATAACCAAGTTTTGCCAGGTCTGATGCACATGCAAGTCCGGCAGGACCGCTGCCGATGACAGCCACCTTATGACCGTTCGCAGGTGCAATCTCCGGCTTCACGCCACCATTCTCACGGCTCCAGTCCGCAACAAAGCGCTCAAGCTTTCCGATTGCGACAGGCTCGCTCTTTATGCCCAGGATACAGCTGCCTTCACACTGGGTCTCCTGCGGACAAACTCGGCCGCAGACTGCAGGAAGCGACGAATCCTGTGCGATCACCGATGCAGCTTCGGCAAAATCACCAGCTGCAACCTGTGCAATGAAATCAGGAATCTTGACGCTTACAGGACACGCAGCCACACAGCGCGGATTCTTGCAGTTAAGACATCTGGAAGCCTCAAGCCGGGCCTCCTCTACATTATAGCCGTAGCAGACCTCCTCAAAGTTGGTCGCACGTACCTTAGGGTCCTGTTCTCTGACAGGAACTCTTGGAATCCTGTTAGCCATTATTTTCTCCTCCCTATTCTACATTCATGATGCTCTATGGCATCCTTCTCTTCTGAAACATACATTCTCTGACGGCGCATCGCCTCATCGAAATCTACAAGATATCCGTCAAACTCCGGTCCCTCGACACAAGCGAAACGGACCTTGCCTCCGACTGTGACACGACATGCACCGCACATACCTGTACCGTCTACCATAAGGGTGTTCAAAGACACTATCACAGGAAGACCAAGTTTCTTACATGTAAGCGTTGCGAACTTCATCATGATCATCGGGCCGATGGCAACAGCCTGGTCGTAGACCTTGCCGTCTTCGTTCACAAGTTTCTCAAGCATCGCTGTCACAAGGCCCTTGAATCCTTCCGAACCGTCGTCGGTACATATATGAAGATTGTCACATACAGACTCCATCTCGTCCTTATATATCACAAGATCCTTGGTCTTGGCACCTATGATCACATCTACCGCCACTCCCCTTTCATGGAGCCACTTGACCTGAGGATACACAGGAGCTGTACCTACACCTCCGGCTATGAAGACATATCTTTTACCTGCAAGATCCTCCGCAGACATCTCCGTAAAGTCCGAAGGGATACCAAGAGGGCCCACAACATCCGCAAAGGCATCCCCTTCCTCATATGAACATATCTCGGATGTAGATGCGCCTATACGCTGGGTCACGATTGTAACTGTTCCTGCTGTCTTGTCATAGTCGCTTATTGTAAGAGGGATACGCTCTCCCTTCTCGTCAGCCCTCACTATAAGGAACTGTCCGGGCTGTGCTGCAGCCGCCAGACGCGGAGCCTCTACCTTCATACGGCAGATCGTAGGGGTCAGCATTTCCTTTGATACGATTCTGTACATCTTATAACGTTTTAGGTTTATATTCGAAAACGTACAAAGATATGGAAAAAATCACTAACTTAGTCATTTATTAAAGACAAAGACATATGAGAACAACAACTATAATGGCAGCATGCGTAATACTTGCATCATCATGCGCCGGGTCCGGAAGCAGGACATATCTTACCGACAGCATTGGTGTAGAAGTGACTCCTGAAGAAAACAGGGAATATTCATACACAGACAAGAAATCAGGATACTGGTATGGCAACACCCACAGCGAAGCCTCACAATGGTACTCCGGATGGAACATCGCCAAGAAGCGCATCCTTGCCGATTACACGATAAGACTGGACGGAAAAGCCCTTGACAGGAAGGAGGCAGAATGCATCGTCTATCCTGACAGATTGGTCCGCAAATGGGTAAATGCCACTGAAACATTCCGTATGTTGGACAATCTTCCGATACTTCATATCGGCATTGATACCGATGCAGAACGGACTTCCATCGGTCTTGACCATACTCTCATATCGGACTCATACATGAAAGAATACGGCATCGGCGGTATCTTCTTCATCCCGAAAGAATCTCCCGACATGAGGATCATGCTCACGTCAGACGGGGGCGATGGGTACCTGCTCATCTATGGAACAGAAGAAGAGTGCTGGGATATGTATGAGGAATTCCGTGCTGACGAAAAGAAACTGGACAGACTCATCAAAGAGAGGAAGGACAGGATAAATTCGCTTGTCACCGAATACAATCCTATAAAGTCAAACCTTCCTGAACTTGACAAGGCACTCGACTGGATAACCATAACGATGGACGAACTCATAACCGAACAGCAAGGCAACGGCATCTACGCCGGCCTGCCGTGGTTCAACGAATACTGGTGCCGCGACATGTTCATTTCCTTCCCTGGCGCCTGTCTTGTGACAGGACAGTTTGATGTGGCGAAAAAGATACTGAAGGACTTCGTCGCACTTCAGGACACTGACCCTGAGTCGGAAACATATGGCCGCATACCGAACAGAGCGAATCTTGAGGGCATCCTCTACAACACTACTGACGGAACGCCACGCCTTGTGATCCAGGCTCTTGAGGTTGCAAGATATTCCGGCGACACCGAATTCCTGCACGAACTCTATCCTGCCTTCAAGATGAGCATAGACGCTTCGATAAAGAACTATACAGACAGAAAAGGATATCTGACCCATGCAGATGCTGACACATGGATGGACGTTAAGCGGAACGGCATCCCCGGCTCACCTCGCGGAAACCGTGCCAACGACATTCAGGCGCTTTGGTACGCCCAGCTTGTGGCCGGCAGCGAGATTGCGGCAATGATGGATGACATGGGATCGGCTGAGGAATGGAGCGGACTGGCCGTACAGTTGGCAAGCAATTTTGAACAGGACTACTGCAACAAGGAAGAATCATATATCTACGACCACCTGAACGCAGACGGAAGCCCTGACCTGCAGTTCCGCCCTAACCAGCTGTATTGCTTTGAACTCATCAACGACGACGATTTCAAACAGAAGGTCACAAGACGTACATGGGAGGAACTCGTATATCCATGGGGCGTTGCGTCACTTGCGCAATGGGACAGCCAGTTCCATCCGCAGCACGAGAACTGGCACTACTATCACAAGGACGATGCATACCACAATGGAACGGTATGGCTCTGGAACAACGGAATCGCGATGCAGAGAATGATAGAATACGGCCAGGTCGACGCCGCATGGGAACTGTTCAAGAACATGAACAGACAGGCCCTGCATGAAGGGGCTGTCGGCAGCCTGAGCGAGAATGCTGATGCACATCCGCGCGAAGGCCAGACATGGGTGAACCGTTCGGGAACATTCCTGCAGGCATGGAGCAACGCGGAACACCTGCGCGTATGGTATCAGCACTTCCTGGGAATCCGTCCGGACCTGCTCAATGGAGTGATAGTCATAGAGCCAAGGCTACCATCGGAAATCACAGAACTTGAGACATCAGTAAAGATCGGCAACGGTACGCTCTATTATAAATATGCAGACGGAAAAGTAAACGTACGGCTCGACGGAACAGATGCCGAGCTTATCGTTCTTGAGCCTGCAGGTCAGACAGACTCCCCTGTCTTCGATGGACTGGAATTCTGCATGCCTGACCCGCTCGACAGTTATCCTTGTTTTGACACCTATTACGAAACAACACTCACCTATTGATCAGGAACTGATCACACAAAGATCAATGCGTATAGCACATACGTCCAATGGGCGATGAAAGCCGCTACAAGGCCGCCTATGGTATGTGCTATTATTGCTTTTGATGTAAGCCTGCGGTAGCCTAATGCATCGAGCATAGCTGTATGGGTACTGAGGTAACCGCTCCAGCACATTCCGATTGCGGTGAATACGGCAATGGCATTCCCATCTATCCATCCTGCCTCCATGAAGTTTGGTATCAGACTCAGGGCGGCGCCTACAGCTCCAAGCGCTGTAATTGGGAAAGCGACTAGATGTGGATCTTCAAAACCGAAAAGCCATTCGAATATGAAATTGATCTTACCTGCAAGCCATGGAAGAAGCTCCACACCTTCATAGGCGGCACCGGTGTAGGCTCCTGAAGCGGATGGTCCGAATGTAAGAAGCATCACAAGAGTTGAGATGATCAGAACTCCGGGAATGATGGCGAGACCTACATCGACACCGGTACGGCCGCCATCAAGCAGTGCATCAAGAATCCTCTGAAAAAGAGGCTTGCGCTCTATATTCTTACTGTCGCTTTCAACATCCAATGTGACACATACGTCTTCATCCTTGTACTTTGGATATGCCTTTATGACAAAATGCTGCATCAGGCGCGTAGACACTATGCATCCGCATACCGCTCCGAAAAGTCCGATGAATGGCTCTGCATAGAATCCCTGTCCGACCATAAAGACGATGACAAGAAGTCCCATTCCGAATGCGGTTCCGAAATTGGTGAGAGAAATGAACTGGTATTTCTTGAAATAAGTACTGAACTTCTTGTCCTGAGCAAGGGAAATGACTGCAGGATTATCCGAAAGAAAAGTCATCACAGCACCTAAGGATGCCACACCAGGAAGATTGAACAAAGGTTTCATCAACGGTCTGAGAAGCTTCTCCAGAAGTTTCACGACACCAAAATCGACAAGAATTCTTCCTAACGCACCGGTAATCACACATATCGCCATAAGATAGAACACCGTATTCAGAAGAAGATCATGAGCTGTGTTCATTATGGTGTTCAGCATGTTAGGTGTACCCATCCTGCTGCCGAGATAGAAAAACAGGCCGAATACCACAATAATGCAGATGACTCCTGAAGGAATCTTTCTGTAAAGCCTTCTAAGCTGCAATTTCATTATTTCTTTCTTTTAATGTTCAGCATATTCATATACCACGTCAGACCGGCATCCACGATGGTCTGTCCGGGCCTCAGAACGGTACTCCCTGCACTGTCGCCTTCAGTATAGCAGCAGTTCAGATGAAGACGGAAGTTCCTGTAATTCTTGACAGGGTAAAACTCCACTCCTGCTCCTGCACGCAGCAGTTCTGTTCCTGGAGCGACACAAAGATCGCCTGTAACACCCTTGTTGCAGTCATAGGTAGCTCGCAGAAAGACATTCAGTCTGTCGGCAGGTCTCCAAGAAAGTTCACCCATTACAGAGTAGTCATTCACAAGGAACTCCGATCCGGACACGGCTCTGCTCATATAGTCAAGCTCAAGTGCAAAGTTCCCGAATGTGAACCGGTTTCCGAGAGCGATATAATTGATATATTTTCCAGGAAGATACTCCATGAAGTTCACTGAATACATCGTGCTGAAGAAACCGTGGCTGCCATACCACATAAGGTTGTAGGCAAACATCTCATCATCATTTATATTGAGAGAATTCCTTCGGAACGGGCTTTCGCAGAACTGAAGCAGAATCTGGTCATTTCCTGCAGATGTCGTATAGGTACCGCTTACTCCCATCTGATAGCAGGCTATGTTATTCCAGTACTCCGAGCAGAAATACAGGTCAATAGGGGCTCTGTCATACTCATATCCTCCGATTGCAACAACCTGCTTTCCTGCTGAAACAGCCCAGTTACTGTGCTTATAAGTAAGAGTAAGCCAGTCAGTTGCATCAAAGAACGAGGCATTTGAATTAGGTTTGTTAAGACGCTGACGGTAAGAATATGAAAGACCATCCGTCAGGTTACCGTCCATACGGATGTTAAGGTATCTTCCCTTGAATCCGCTGTTGGCGTTTATCTTGATGTCATCAACATACTCCTGCATATAATCGAGCCTCGCTTCCACACGAAGCGTCAGAAGCTCACTTTCCTGTGCATATGCAGCAATCGTCATCAGTGCACCAAGCACAGATATAATGTATGATTTCATATCAATCTTGACTTGCAGTAAATGCCGCGAATTTAAGACATTTTTTCTAAAGCCGACATAAAAAAATAGAAGATGATATACCTCCCCTCCCTCAGGCGTGCGACATGACACGTAGATTCGTCTGACAGGATATTTGAATTATCATTTAGAAAAGTTATACTTGTGCTCGGTGATCAGGGAAATATGCGTTGGAATGACAGACATATAGTTTCTGCCTGTTCTGATTCTCACCTGTGCGTGAGGATGCTTGAAACGCGCCATTCTTCTATAAATCAGCAATTTACCATTCGGGGGGGGCAAGATTCCGGCCTCTATAATCATTTAACTCACATCATTACACACATACTTCTGTCGTGTCACGCCTTACGCGTGAGGGTCGTTATGCTTTTCTGACATCCGATCAGAAAGGCTTTTTGTTATATGAGATACAACGGGTTCCTTGGTAAGGATAGCGTAAGGCTTACGCCTGGCATCGTTCTGATTGACGAGGTGGATTTGTATCTGCATCCGAGAGGATTGAATTAAGAGACATTCTTGAACTTGCTAAGAGATACGGACATTGGTCTATTTGGTTTACGCTTGCCAAAGGACACGATGAACTTAGAAGGTCTTTGATTGAAAACACTCCGGGAACTTGTGCGGCATGTTTTGATGAAAAGAATCACTTCGAGCCGGTTTTCTCTTTTAGATAGATTAGGCACATTTTAGGCACACATCTTAAAGAAAACCCCTCTCAGAATGCACTGAGAGGGGTTTTGAGTGGTGTCACCGGGAATCGAACCAGGGACACAAGGATTTTCAGTCCTTTGCTCTACCAACTGAGCTATGACACCATTTTGTTTTAGAACTACCCTATCTTTCGATTGGGATTGCAAATGTAGGCATTTTTTTCTAACCTGCAAATTTTTCAACGATATTTTTTAGAAAAATCGTATTTTTATGAGAAGGGGCACAAAAACCAAAGTTTTTATGTAA
>JAZNAW010000118.1:0-27862 GCA_045586745.1 Candidatus Cryptobacteroides sp. | reverse complement strand
TGATTTTACCCACTTTCCTTCTTCAGGAATTGGAGCCGGACCGTGGTTAGGTCCCTTCTTTACGCAGCACATCTGCTGCACTTCGTGTGAATAAACCATAAGTCGGATCGTAGCCATGTCGTTCTGTGAGCCAAGGAGTTGCACTAAAGTCTTGTCTTCCTAAGACCGCTTGGCCCTCCGACTTTAGTCTTTATGAGAGTTTCCTGGATGATACCTTCCTTGACGTTGAGGGTAAGCTTGCAGGCACCCTGCTGAGGTGCGCACCAGCCGATACCGTGTGTAAGGCCTGAGATATCAGTGATCTGCTTTGATTTTACCCCCTTTCCTTCTTCAGGAATTGGAGCCGGACCGTGGTTAGGTCCCTTCTTTACGCAGCACATCTGCTGCACTTCGTGTGAATAAACCATAATAGTACTATTGTTTTATAAAACGTATTTTCAAAACCACGCAAAGATAATAATTTTTCGGATACATGCTACATACTTTCGATGACTCTGCGGTTGATTGAATTCAATCTGTCCATATCGAGCTTGATGACCTTTCTGTCGTATGTCATCAGACCGTTCACTTCGACCTCGACATCGGTCGTCTGTGTGTAGATTGCGGCGGCAAATCCGTCGTCAATGAGGTCGGTCAGCATGTCTGCGTATTTCTCGTATGTGTCAAGCACTTCGTCCGCGCTCTTGAACTGTACATATCCCCAGTTGCGGTCAGGCTGCCAGAGATGTCCCTCTACAGGCCAGCCGATACCGCCATACTCTCCGAGTACGTTGACATAATCCTTGTCGTACAGATACATGTCAGGGTGAGGATAGTTGTGAAGGTCAAGAATATCACCGGAACACTTTACAAAGTTTCCGCCTGATGCATAGTTGATAAGACGTGAAGTGTCAAGATTACGTGTGAACTTTACAACATCATCTGTGTCGAACTGCCCCCATGCTTCGTTGAACGGTACCCAGCAGACAATACAAGGAAACACCTTGAATGCTTCAATGATTTCAGACCATTCCTTGTAGTAGTTGGCTTTGCCTTCTGCACTCACCGGCGTGTCGGTTCCATTCTTATATGTCCTGTTGTCCCATACATTTGTGCTGTTGTCAGCGATGCTCGGCATATCCTGCCATACAAGCATGCCGAGGCGGTCGCAATGCCAGTACCATCGTGCCGGCTCGACCTTCACGTGCTTGCGGATAAGGTTGAATCCCATTTCCTTGGTCTTCTCTATGTCAAATGCAAGAGCCTCATCGGTAGGTGCAGTATAAAGTCCGTCAGGCCACCAGCCCTGGTCGAGAGGTCCATACTGGAAAAGAGGCTCATTATTAAGGAGCATGCGCTTATGGCCGCTGTTGTCCTCTGCATATGAGATCTTTCTCATTGCAGTATATCCTTTCACGCTGTCCATTTCTTTTCCGTCGCGTACGACCTTGATCTCGAGGTCATAAAGATATGGATCCGAAGGGGACCAGAGTTTCATGTCTGGAACATCAAGAACAACTTCCTTACCTTCGCCTTCCGCTACTGGAGTGCCGTCGGCAAGAAGTTCCACCTTGATTATATCGCCAGCCTCAACTTCAGCATCTGCTGTAACTGTCAATGTCCCTGCATCAATGTCAGCCTCAGCATAATATGAATTCACATGTGCAGCAGGAACCGCTTCCATCCATACTGTCTGCCATATTCCAGTAACTGCAGTGTACCATATTCCTCCGGGACGTGACACCTGTTTTCCACGAGGCTGGAACCATTTGTCAGTGTTGTCCGTAACCTTCAGTTTCAGTGTATGCTTGCGTCCTTTTGCAAGAAGGTCTGTAATGTCAAATGAGAATGGAGTGTATCCACCTGTATGTTCGCCTGCCGGCTGTCCGTCTACATAGACTTCTGTCTTCCAGTCTACAGCTCCGAAATTGAGAATGACTCTGTCTCCGGCCCAGTCTCTTGGAACAGTGAATTCGCGTTCATACCACAACGCTTCATTTCCGGAAACGGAACGGCCTACACCGGAAAGTGCGGATTCCACTGCAAAAGGCACAAGAATCTGTCCTTCCATCTCTGCAGGTTCAGCATCGGCAGGTGTTATGGCGTAATTCCATAAACCGTTCAGGTTGGTCCAGCGCTCACGGACCATCTGAGGACGTGGATATTCCTGATGTACATTTGAAAGGTCCAGATTTTCTCCCCATTCCGTCATTATACGGTCTCCTGCAGGAGCCCACTCTGCATTACTTGTTGAGTTGCAGGAACTTGCAGTTGCAATTACTGCGGCAGCAGATAAGATGTGTCGGATTTTCATAGAAAATATAGATTAGTTCAATTTGTAAAGATAGAAATTTTGCCGGTTTCTTTTCTATATTAATCGTTATATTTGCACGATATAGTCGAAGAGATATGGCAAGATTCAAGATAGATTCGGAATACAGACCTTCAGGTGACCAGCCGTCTGCGATCAAGGGCATATGCGAGGCTCTTGACAGCGGCGTCGATGCCGTCACGCTTCTCGGCGTGACCGGCTCCGGCAAGACATTCACGATGGCTAACGTCATCGAGAAGCTACAGCGTCCCGCCCTGATACTGAGCCATAACAAGACCCTGGCCGCCCAGCTGTACGGCGAGTTCAAGTCGTTCTTTCCGAACAATGCAGTCGAGTATTTCGTGTCATATTATGACTACTATCAGCCGGAGGCCTATCTGCCTGTGACTGACACATATATCGAAAAGGACCTGAGCATCAACGATGAGATAGAAAAGCTCAGGCTCAGCGCCGCATCCTCCCTTCTTTCCGGCAGGCGTGATGTTATCGTGATATCCAGTGTATCATGTCTTTACGGCATCGGTAACCCGGCGGACTTCCATGCCCAGACGGTCCATGTGAAGAGAGGGGAGCGCAGAAGCATGACCAGACTTCTGTATCAGCTGGTCGACGCCCTGTACAGCCGCACGGAGACAGACTTCAAGAGAGGTACATTCCGTGTCCGCGGAGATACAGTCGACATATGTATCGGATATGGCGAGAATGCTGTACGCATCGAGTTCTTCGGTGACGAAGTCGATGCGATATCAGTGATCGAGCCGATGACAGGTGCATTCATTGACGAGCTTGATGAAATATCCATATACCCGGCCGGTAACTTCGTGACTACGAAGGAACGCAGTATCCAGGCCGTCAGCCAGATCCAGGATGACATGATGGCCCAGTGCGAGTATTTCAAGGAAATCGGCAAGCATCTGGAGGCAAAGCGGCTCAAGCAGAGGGTAGAATATGATCTTGAATTCATCAAGGAGATGGGATATTGCCCGGGAATCGAGAACTATTCAAGATATTTCGACGGACGCAGCGAGGGAATGAGGCCGTTCTGTCTGATCGACTATTTCCCGAAGGATTTCATAACATTCATAGATGAGAGTCATGTGACTCTTCCTCAGATCAGAGCCATGTATGGCGGCGACCATTCGCGCAAGTCCGTACTCGTCGAGTACGGCTTCCGCCTCCCTGCCGCCGCCGACAACCGCCCTCTGAAGTTCGATGAATTCGAGGAGATAACAGGACAGAAGGTGTTTGTCAGCGCGACACCTGCCGAATATGAACTTGAGAAGTCGGAAGGACTTGTTGTCGAGCAGGTGGTAAGACCGACTGGTCTTCTCGATCCTCCTATTGAGGTCCGTCCGATAGAGAATCAGGTAGATGACCTGCTTGAGGAGATCAGAAAGAGGGAAGAGCTTGACGAAAGGGTTCTAGTGACAACCTTGACCAAGAGGATGGCCGAGGAACTGGAGAAATATTTCACGAAGATGGGTGTCAGATGCCGGTATATCCATTCCGATGTGGATACCCTTGAGCGTGTCGAGATAATCGAAGACTTCAAGAACGGACTTTTTGATGTGCTTGTCGGCGTCAACCTTCTGCGTGAGGGACTTGATATTCCGACAGTATCGTTAGTGGCGATCCTGGATGCCGACAAGGAGGGATTTCTCCGGAGCGGAAGGGCATTGACCCAGACCGCTGGTCGTGCAGCACGAAACGTCAACGGTCTTGTGATCATGTATGCGGATACGATTACGGATTCGATGCGTCAGACCATCTATGAGACCGACCGCCGCCGTGCCAAGCAGATGGAATACAACAAGATGCATGGAATCACTCCGACTCAGGTATCGGTGAAGAAGAATATGCTTCTGGAGGAGGCAGGTGCAGATCAGAAGCAGCGAAATCCAAGATTGTCGAATACTGTTACCGGAAAGGTCAGTGCCGCCAACTCATACGACGATCCTACCTATATTCCGGATCCTACCGACTTGGGAAGAGGATCTGTCAGTGTCGGACTCGGTCACGATTCTAAACGTGAAACCAACTCCGCATATGTGGACGGCTATCTTCAGGCGGATCTTGCAGCAGTCCTTCAGGATCCTGTGATCCGATCAATGTCACGCGAACAGGTCGAGAAGGCCGTCGAACAGGCGAAACGCAACATGCAGAAAGCAGCCGCCGACCTCGACTTCCTCGCCGCCGCCAAATTCCGCGACGAGATGTGGGCTCTCCAGCAGTACTTGAAAGTCTGGAAATCATAGCTGATTATACGACAATCCTATTTACAGACCATGATGTCCAGGATCATGTTGTCGGTGTTCTGCATGCCGACAGAGCCGATGCGTCCGACGTTCCGGATAGTCTTCTCGATGTCTTCCTCGATGATGCCGTCATGCGACGAGATGCAGATGCCTTCTCGTGCAAGGACAGCTGACTGAAGGGCGCTGGAAACTCCGGATGCCACCTTCATGGCGCATCCTACCTTTGCACCGTCACATACCATTCCTGTGATGTTGCCGACCATGTTCTTGATCGCTGCACAGATCTGCTCATAATCGCCTCCGCGCAGATATACCAGACCGCATGCCGAACCGGTAGATGCAATCACGCAGCCGCACAAGGCTGAAAGCTTTCCGAGATAACCCTTGATGTGGATCGCGATCAGGTGGCTCAATACCAGGGCACGAGCCAACTGCTCGTCTGATGTGCCGTAGCGCAGAGAATAGGCGATTACCGGCATGGTGACGGTGATTCCCTGGTTTCCGCTGCCGGAGTTGCTCATAGCCGCAAGAGTACATCCGGCCATACGTGCGTCAGATGCCGCAGCGGTAAGAGACATCGCGTAGCATAGGAAGTCTCCTCCGAAAACCTCACGGTTGGATTCAAGATTGATAGCATATCCTACCTTGAGACCGTATTTACCTTTCATTCCCTCTTCAGCAAGCGCCATGTTCAGGGTACGGGATTCCAGGATGAACTCGATGTCCTCGTAAGCCACTTCTTTAGCGAAATCAAGTATCTCACGGACAGTAAGCTTATAATCAAGAGTCGTCTTCCGGTCACCGGTTTCAGTATCTCCGCAGTCCTGCGAACTGAACAGGACGCATCCGTCGAAACTGGTTTCGACGATGCTGTCATGGTTGTTCTGGATGACTACGCTGGCACAATGTCCTCCTTCTACATCAACTGACGCCTTTACATAAAGCTTGAGGGTAGTGTCAGCAATTCCTACTGTGACGGTCTTGCTGTCAACAATCTCCTTGGCCTTTGCAATGGACTCCTCTGACAGGTCATGAAGAACTTCGAGACCATATCCGGACTTTCCGCATACGGCGCCGAGAGCTGCTGCGATGTGCAGACCGACCATGCCTGTGCCGGGGATACCTACGCCCATGCCGTTCTTGAGGATGTTTCCGCTGACCTCGATACGGAGGGAATATCCGCTGCCATATCTCCAGTCCTGCGAGCCCAGGGCGCATCTCTCCTCGGCTATCTCCATGGCCTTCGCTGTTGCAAGAGCCACTGCTATGGGTTCTGTACATCCCAGAGCAGGCTTTACTTCCTTTCTGATCAGTTCAATGATTTCGGCTTGTCTTGCGGTCATCTGCTGAAAAATTCTAAGGTTAATTCCATTATCTCGTCGATCTTCTCCTCTGACGTCAATGCCTCGACAGGGAAGCCCAGACATACGGTCCTGTATCCCTTGCCTTCGTTGCATATGCCTGCTGAGATTCCTGAATCGGCGTACCTCATGAATGAGGTCGCACTCCTCACTCCCGGAAGGATTCCGTCAGGAGATTCGACACAATATTGCTTTGAATTGATTTCATTGGTTATTTCAAGGCTCCCCTCCGGAAGCTCTGGAATCCTGTTGTTGCTTAAGTATCTTACGACACCTTTCCTGCTGGCGCTGTTTGCCGCCCATTTGAAGCCAAGCACATTTTGTGCGAACTTCTTCGCCTGACCTACAGCGTCCTTGTCCTTTTCATACGGATATATCTGATCCCAGATGTCTGTTCCGATATACGCACCGCTTACTAGGATGTTTGCTCCGTCTCCTGCTGCCGCTGTCAATGCCTCCTGCATCCGGACAGGGAAGACTTCATATTTCCTCTGAAGACCGCTTCCCACAACGGTCGTAACCTGTTTTCCGCATATCAGGTCTATGCTCCATGCTCCCTTGCGGAAGGTCGAGTCGCTGCAGAAAGTCTCGTTGCTGCATGAGTAGAACGGATATCCGGCCTTCATTATTGCCTTTCCGTGGGTGTACGGGTAGTCAAAGGTGTTTCCTGCAACCGTATGGCCGGCATAATCTGTATATGATGCTCCGAATCCGGGGCTGTCGTTTGTCACGAACTCCGACTGGCGCCTGAAGTCATGCATGTCACCGATGTAGGCGATGTCCCTTATATGAGGAACGCCGCTGTCGAGGCTGTTGTCAAATCCTGCATATGTCGGTGTGTCGAAGAATGAAGGTCCGCTGACCCTGTCGAAGTTGTTTACAGCGAGCACTGCCTTCGATGTGTCAGAACCTTTTGGCTTACCTATACTTACGGTCTCTGACGGGAAACTCTTTCCTCCTTCGTTGAATGCGACCACCCTGAAGCTGTAGATATGTCCCGGCTCGATCTCCACCGCTGACGAAAGGCGTGTGCCGTGCTTCTTCAGGTTGTCAACGATCTTTCCGTTGTCGAATCCCTTGCCGTCGATGCGTGTATAGAGTATGTATCCCGAAGGCTTTGCAGTCGGCTCGAGCTTGTCCGATACAGGTTCCCAGCTTATCACTGCGTTTCCGTCTGCATCAAACTTCACTCCCATCGATCCGACAGGAAGCGGCTGGACGGTGTATGGCACTCCGTATCTGTTGCTCAGGTACTTGAGCATTCCCTTGTAGACAGCGCGGCTTACAGTAAACCGGAATGTCGGGTCAAGGCCATATTTCATGTCGGCGATGTTCTGGTGCGAAAGGAGCTCGAGCAGCATAGCCGGTGATGAAGGCGTGCGTGATTCGCGGTAGCTCCTGTCCCATATCTGACGACGGTTCCACAATGTGTCATACTCTGACCTCAAGTCATTTACGACCTGGCTCTGGACCATGTCGGCATATTCCCTGCTGGTCATCCTGCTTTCTCCTCCCGGCAGTTTCTGGCTGCCTTCGGAGCGTAATGTATAGATTGCCAGGGTTCCGACAATGGAATCATTCGGAGTTATTCCGGCATCGGAGTGAAACCCGAATGTCAGGTCTACCGGTATTCCGAGGCCTCCCTTCTTTGACTGATTGATGGCCGAACCGCGGCTGATCCACTCGACCCAGTCACCTCGTGACATATAATCATCCTTGTAGTCATCAGTCTGTTCGTTCTGACTGAACATCTTGTCAGTCACTCCTGCCCACTGAAGCGAGTAGCGTGCTCCTTCTGCTGATCTAGGCATGCCCGAAACTTCCGGTACAGCCTCCTTGTCGTTCTTCGGAGCTCTGGCAATGTTGCCCATTCCTCCTCCGAACCTTACCGCGTCTGCGGTCACGACGCTTCCGCTGCTGTGCTTATAGCCTTCAGGAGTCTCATTTGTAAGAGTCACATATCCGTCAGATCCCTTGTCGAACTCGAATGTCCCAAGGTAAATCCATGTGCCTCCTCCCATCTTCTGATTAACGACGAAGTCGCTTGAGCCGCCAAGATGATGTACGGTATAATGTGCTGCAGATGTGCTCTTTTCGACGGTCTTGTATGACACATAGACAGCGTATTCTCCTCTTTCTGGAATTTCAGGAGCCCACTGGATGGATGCCGGGTTCTTCTTGCCGTTCTGGATGCACTCTATCTTTCGTGCTGTTCCTGTCGTGAACGGATTCTCCAGACCTGTGTATGTCGGCTTGAGGGCAGCGAATCCTGTTCCGGCGTTCTGCCATTTGCCTGTCTCTGAATAGAATGCCTTTCCGTATCGTATGTCGGTGCTGTCGTTGTCTGCAATCACCTCGTTTATCTGTACATCCCTCTCTCTAGGCATAAGTACATATGCCCCGGCATTTTCAAGCATAGGTACAAGGTATGGGATCACATAGCTTTGGGTATACATGTCCTCAACGGTCTGGAAGAGGGCAGGCCTCTGCCACATCCATCTCTTCGAACCGGTGTCATAATAATATCCGTGGCTCTGCCAGACAGCGATCTGTCTTCCGTCCAGACCTCTCCCGAATTCCATTCCGTCCAGTGGGGTGACGATGTTTCTTCTTGAAGGGTTCTTTGTGCGCTGTCTGCTATCCGAAGGGTTTCCGTCAAAGCCTAGAGACGGAGTGACGAGGTTCGGATATGAAATGCGCTTGCTGTATATTTCACCAAGTCCGTATTTCCCGTATTTCTCAGGGAACAGGGACTTGAGCGTGTTCCGAAACCATTTTGTATCTCCTGCATACCAAGGATAGTCACCGAGGGTTTCCGTGAAGTAGAAGTCCAGACTGGAGCCGCGTTTCATCACGGCCTGCAGTTTTAATTCGCCGTAAACTGAACTGCGTTCCTGGATCAGAACGGAAAGAGAGTCGCATACCGGCTTGAAGTCCTTTACGATTGCGCTCTGTCCTTTAGCTCCGAAGCAGAAGGACAGTGCGATTGATACGATTATGAGAAGTCTTTTCATTTTTTAAGCTTTGTGTATGTCAGATAAGCGATTGTGATCATGCAACCGGCTGCAATACCTGCCATGTCGGCATGGAAGTCTCCTATTTCATACGACCTGTATCCTGTCTGGGCCTGAATCAGTTCGGTGCCGTATGCAGTGCCTATGCCTGTTATTGCAAGTGTTGCCATGATGATTATGCATGATGCAATGCCGGTGTCCCTCCTGATGAATATCTGTCCGGCCAGAACAGGGTAGGGAAGGAACATAAGGAAATGAAGGATCTTGTCGACCGGAATCCCCAGGAAGGTATCCATGCCAAGTTCCGGAATACTGGAAGGCTTCATGAAGCATATAAACCCTACTGCAGCCAGATAGATGCAGAAAACAATGATGTATATGGTCGTAATCCTTCCTTTCATCCCGGAAACGTTTTATAGAGCCTGCATGTCGTACAGCTTCTTATAGTATCCGTCGAGGGCAATCAGCTCTTCATGCTTTCCTTTTTCTACAATCCTTCCCTCGTGCATCACGCATATCATGTCTGCGTTCCTGATGGTTGAAAGCCTGTGCGCTATGACGATGGTCGTTCTTGTTGAGGTCAGCCTGTCAAGAGCCTCCTGGACAATCTTCTCTGACTCTGTGTCGAGCGCCGATGTGGCTTCGTCAAGGATGAGGATAGGAGGGTTCTTGAGGATGGCGCGCGCGATGCTTATGCGCTGTCTCTGTCCTCCGGAAAGCTTTCCTCCGCGGTCGCCGATATTGGTCATGTATCCTTCTTCCTTCTCCATGATGAAGTCATGTGCGTTGGCGATCTTGGCTGCCTCGATGACCTGCTCCATGGTGGCGTTCTCCACACCGAACGCAATGTTGTTGAAAATCGTGTCGTTGAACAGGATGGCTTCCTGATTCACGTTTCCGATAAGGCTGCGGAGGTCCTTGATCCTGAGATCCTTCAGGTCAACGCCGTCGAGGGTTATGGAACCGGTTTCCGGATCATAGTATCTAGGTATAAGGTCTGCGAGTGTGGACTTTCCTGATCCGGACTGTCCTACCAGTGCAACTGTCTTGCCCTTCGGAATGACCAGGTCTATGTCATGAAGGATTTCCTTTCCTTCCTCGTAGCTGAATGATATGCCGTTGAAGCTGATGACCTCATTGAATCCGTCGATGTCTGTCGGCGATGCCGGCTCCTTGATGTCGTTTACGGCATCCATGATCTTGTCGACTCTTTCCATTGATGCCAGACCCTTCGGGATGTTGTATCCTGCCTTGGAGAATTCCTTCAGAGGGGCAAGCACGCTGTAGAGTATTGTCATGTAGAAGATGAATGTGGATGCGTCGATAGGAGCTCTGTCGCTTAAGATGAGCGTACCTCCGAACCAGAGCACGATCATGATCATTATCGATCCGAGAAGTTCGCTTACAGGATGGGCCGATGCCTGTCTGACCGCAACCTTGCTGTATGCCTTCTTATATGCATTGGCCGTGTTTGCAAATCTTTCCTTCATCTTGTCTTCCGCGATGAAGGCCTTGATTATGCGGAGTCCCCCAAGGGTCTCGTCAAGCTGGGCCATGGTCTCGCTCCATTTGTCCTGTGCTTCAAGGGATTGTCTCTTGAGTTTCTTTCCGATGGCGCTCATTCCCCATGCCATCAGAGGTACGACGGTAACGGTGAACAAGGTAAGTTCCCAACTGAGATAAATCAGTGCTGTAAAATAACAGATTATAAGAATCGGGTTCTTTATCAGCATGTCCAGAGAACTCACTATCGAATTCTCGATCTCGTTCACGTCACCGCTCATCCTGGCGATGATGTCTCCCTTCTTCTGCTTGCTGTAGTAGCCCATAGGAAGGCTCAGGAGCTTGTTGTATACCATTACTCTGATATCGCGTACGATTCCAGTCCTGAGAGGTATCATCACTGCCGATGAAGCAAAATAACAGCTTGTCTTCAGGACTGTCATTCCGGCGAAGATGAGTCCGAGGAAAAGAAGTGCTGTGGATCCGCCCCACTTGTCTATCATGGTGCTCACACCATAATAGAAGTTGTTCATTATCTGCTCCTTGCTGGGCATTCCATCCCATGGCATGTATTCGTAAACGGTCTGATCCATCTTGAACAATATGTTCAGTATGGGAATCAGCAATGCAAATGAAAAAATGTTGAATACAGCAGAAAGAAGGTTCAGTATCAATGAACCTCCGAGATATTTCTTATACGGCGCGGCAAAGCGCTTGAGAACTCTCCAGAAAGCCTTCATGTCTTTTATAGCATTTTCTCAATCCAATGGTACATCAGACGGATCCTCTTGAGGAACACCTCGATGTCAAGATTCTCCGTTCTGTCCCATGTCTTGTTGTTGTTCATTGTTATTCCCGATGTGAAGAGAACAGCGGGCATCCGGTTCTCTACGAACACCTTCTGATCGGAAAGCGTATAGAATATCTTGGTGAAGTTCTCGCTTCCGTAATAATCCAGTGATATGTCCATACCTATCCCTTCTTCCAGATTGCATCTGTGCAGGAGTTCTCTTTTGTCCTTTTTCAGGGAAGATGTGCCAAGCATTATGATATAATCCTTCCTGTCCTTGCTCAAAGGAGCCAGGGAACTTCCTATCTGGTCTATATTGACCATCAGGGATATCTTGTCTTTTGTGACCGTTTCTCCTGTAACAGGATTGCGTAGACGTCCGTATTCAATCATGTCCCATAACGCTTCGGATCCCTTAAGGTCGAATTCCTTTGCGTCAAAGGCCACGAAAATGATGTTGCTGCCGTAAATCTTGCCCATTTCCCTCATCGCTCCGAACATCTCTGCAAGACTTGTCATCGCGGTGACACCTGATGCATTGGAGTCTGCTCCGGGATACATCTTGCCGTCAAGCATTCCAAGGTGGTCGTAATGTGCTCCGATTACGACGTATCTGTCGCACGGAATGCTCCTGCTGCCGGGAAGCATGCCTATTACATTGTGGCCTCTGAGTCCGTTCCGTATTCCGAAACCTTGTGTCCATGAGTCAGTCATTTCCACCAGTCCGGCGTCCTCGAACTTGCGGCGTACCCACATTGCCGCCTCCAGACTGCCTCTTGTTCCGCTTGCCCTGCCCTGGCATATCGAGTCAGTCAGGAATGAGACTTCCATTTCAAGCTTCTCATGCGTGATAAGCGATTTGGCCTTCTCACGCTCCTTGGTCCAGGAGTCTCCGGCCTGTGCATTGAAGCATAGGAGCAAAAAAAATATGATTTTTGACAGTTTAAGCACAATAAATGACTATATTTGTAAATTGGCTATGTGAGGTATGCACCTTACAAGACGCCAAAATTAATAAAAATCGGCAATAACAGGAAATAAAATTTTCGTATGCGTAGAGTATTGAGATGTTTCGCAGTGGTATGTGTGTTGTTTGCGGCATGCATGGGGGAACTGTGGGCGCAATACGATAAGGACGTTTTCTATTACCGGGGCCGCCGGGCTCTCGCCGACGGCAAGTACGCCCAGGCTATCGAGAACTTCAATGTCCTTACACAGCTTGATACGGCCGATTACTGGACCTTCTTCTTCAGAGGAATAGCCAAATATAATCTGGGAGACATCAGAGGAGCGCGGCAGGACTTCGACCGTTCGGTACGCATCAATCCGGTATTCACGTCCGGATACCATTATCGGGGCATTACGGAAAGCCGCTATGGAAATTATGACCAGGCTCTCGCCGATCTCCAGAAGGCGATAGACCTCCGTCCCGGAGAGATCGGACTCTATTTCAGCCGTGGCGTGACATATTTCCTTTCGCAGCAGTTCGACAATGCGGTCAGGGACTTTGACAAGTATATCAGGAAAGAACCGAAGGATCCGTCGGCATATCTTAACAGAGGTGCCAGCTATCTTTTCCTGGGTGATACCCTCAAGGCTGTGTCCGATTACAACAAGGCGATACGTCTGGACCGTTTCGATCCGGAAGGTTATGTCCGGCGCGGACGCGTGTATGCCTCCCAGAACAAGTATGATCTAGCCATAGCGGACATGGACAAGGCTATAGAACTGGACACTACAAATACATTCGCCTATTTCAACAGGGCTATCATGTATTATGAACAGGAGAGGTACAATGAGGCCATGTCTGACCTGAACCGGGTTCTCCGGGATGAACCCGGCAATGCGTTGACTCTGTATAACAGAGGTCTGATAAATGCGCAGCTGGGAGCATATGAGGATGCGCTTGATGATATGGACAGGGTTCTCAGCATAAATCCGGAAAATGTACTTGCATATTTCAACCGTGCATCGGTCTTCATAGAGATGGGACTTTACAGAAATGCCCTCGAGGATTATGACAAGGCAATCGAACTTTATCCTGATTTTGCAAAGGCATATATGAACAGGGCGTATGTCAAGAATCTCCTTGGCGACCTGAAGGCCTCTAAGAGCGATTACGACACGGCGCAGAAGAAGGTCCAGGAATACAGGGCGAAGAATGTGTCGGATGCCGGGTCATTTGCCGATACGACTAAGAAGTACAGTTCCCTCCTGTCCCTTGATGCTGAATTTGCCAAGAAGGACTTCAATGACGAACTTCTGCAGCACAGGGACATAGACATAAGGTTGAGACCTCTTTACAGATTCGTCGTGACAGGAAATAAGGATGATACGAACTATGCATTGACACGCGGTTATGAGAACGCTCTTATAGACAGGTTCAAGGCTGCATTGCCTGTAGGTGCGGACATCAGTAATGAGGATTCACATCCTGATGCATCTGTAATGGCTGCGCTTGAATCTGCTGCATATGGCGACGGAGAGCCTTCTGCTGAGACGCTTTTCCTCCGTGCCCTGCATGAATATGGCGGCAGACAGTTCAATTCGTCTCTGAATTACTATGAGAAGGCGATATATAAGGCGTCGGAGCAGGATGATATGTCGCATATGTATGAGGCTTTCTACAGGCTGAACAGGGGCGCGTTGAGATCTGAGATGATCGAATTCATCGCTTCCATCGAAAACAGTGTCCAGGTTCTATCCATGGACGATACCGGTACTACACGTGCGCGAGTGAAGGACCAGGTTACCAGAAGCTATGATTATACAGATGCCATAGCCGATATGAAGGCCGCTGCGGAGATAATGAAGGATTTACCGTATGCGTATTATAATCTGGGTAATCTGTACTGTCTGTCGTCTGAACACATAAACTCGATTGACAGTTATACCAAGGCGATAGAGCTTTACCCGTATATGGGAGATGCTTATTTCAACAGGGGACTGGTGCTGATCTACCTGAAGGATAAGGAAAAAGGATGCATAGACCTGTCCCGTGCCGGAGAACTCGGAGTACAGGATGCATATGGCGTGATAAAGAAATATTGTGAAGATGAAAACAATTAAAGCGATCATATTTGACATGGGAGGTGTGCTTGTCGACCTTGATATCGAGGCCTGCAAGAACGCTTTCAAGACTTTGCTGGGCTATCACAGGATTGACGAGCTGGTCGACCCTTGCCACCAGAAAGGCATATATGGCGATCTTGAAGGAGGAGTCATCTCTGCGGAGGAATTCCGCGCCAAGGTTCTTGAAGAATCAAGACCGGGAAGTGATCCTGAACTGGTAGATAAGTCCATGTGGCATATCCTGTCAGGTATAAGCCCGTATAAGGCAGAACTGCTTCTCAGGCTTGCGGAGAAATATGATCTGTATATGTTGAGCAACAACAATCCCATATGCATACCTTATTCAAGAAAGCTCTTTGAAGATGCCGGAGCTCCTTTGGACAAGGTGTTCAGGAAGTGTTTTCTTTCGCATGAGATGAAGGCGCTGAAGCCGTCGGAGTCTTTTTATAGGGCTGTTGTCGAACAGATAGGCCTGCCTTCCGGACAGATGCTTTTCATCGATGATTCGCAGAGGAATGTGGATGCGTCTGTTGCTGTCGGTCTTCCGGCTGTCTATTATGAGCCGGGTACAGACCTTTCGGCTCTGCTGGCAGAGGTTCTTGATGATCCGGACCTTAAGATGGAGGGGGTGTGCTGATGGTCAAGTTCATGAGTCTTTCAAGCGGAAGTTGCGGTAACTGCTATTATCTGGGAACGGAAAAGGGCGGAATCGTCATTGATGCCGGAGTAAGCCTGCGCAGGCTCAAGAGTGTCCTGCAGGAGTACGACCTGACGATGGATTCGTTTTCTGCAGTGCTGGTTACCCATGATCATCTGGACCATATTCGTCATCTTGGCTCGTTCTGCAAACGTCTGAACAAACCAGTTTATACGACGGAGATGATACATGGCGCCCTGGCGAGACATACATTTACTGCTCCTACCATCGCTCCCTGTCGCAGGATTCTCAAGGACGGCGACTGGAACGAGGTGGCAGGCATGAAGATAAGGTATTTCGTGGTTCCCCATGATGCTACGCAGACTGTAGGTTATGCTATAGAAGTGGAGGACCATAAGTTCGTGATAATGACGGATATCGGAAGGATGACGGATGAGGCTGTGGAATTTGCCTCAAATGCCGATACTGTGGTTGTCGAGTCTAATTATGACATGGACATGCTGATGGGCGGTCCATACACATATGAACTGAAGATGAGGATAGTACAGGGGTGCGGTCATTTGAGTAATGATGAGTGCGCAAGTGCCATCAGACGTTTCTGGCATCCGGGACTGCGAAACATCTTCCTGTGCCATCTGAGCGAGAACAACAATACCCACGATCTTGCTTACAGGTGTTCTGCGGCGGCACTTCATGAACTGGGAGTGGAAAAAGGTACGGTTGCATTGAGATGTCTTCCCAGACAGTACCCGTCGCAGATGTATACATTGTAAATTGGATAAAACACCGATAAGGATATGTTACCGAAGTTTTTGAGAAAGAAGAGGGAAGTGAAGCCTTCCATGAGGAGAAAGCTTTTCTTCAGCCTTGGGTCGCTGGCCGCGATCCTGCTGCTTTCCGGAGTCATTTCAATTCTGGAGTACAGGAGGATGAGCGATTATGTATCGGAACTGATTGCCGCCAATATCAAGAGCATCACGCTCTCCCAGAGACTTGCCGACATAACGGAAGAATACAACCATCAGATGATAGCTGTGGTGGTCCAGAATGACATATCCATAATGCCGGACTTCAATCTGAGAGATTTCAATAATCAGGCGGATTCCCTCAGGCGTTCTGTCACTTCAGAACACTCTCTTCCTATGGTTGACAGTGTCACCACCTCGTTCAATACCTTTATGAACACATCCCTCAAGTTCGATGAAGTCTTTCTTGCGGACAGTGTCGATACAGGAGAATGGTTCTTCGGTACGCTCCAGCCATGTTACAACAAGTTCCGGGAGGATATGGGTGTGCTGAATGACAGCATACATGATGAACTCATCCGCAATTCCGCTGATTTTGATGCCGGTTTTTACAGAAGCATCATACCTGGTGTCGTATCAGTGTCTGCCGGACTTATACTGATAATGCTGCTTTTCTACTTTATAATGGCATTTTATGTAAATCCAATCTATAAGATGGCCACCGGAATAGATAATTACAGGCTGTCCGGAAAGAAACATACATATGTCTTTGACGGCGACGATCAGCTGGCTGACATCAATTCCGGTATTACGGAACTTGTAGAAGAGAATATAGAACTTAAACGTCGTATCAAGATCTTAAGGGAAGACAGGTAATGAATGTAAAGGCCATATCGATCAATGTGGGAAAGGCACTTCTGGTAAGCGCCCTTTTCATGTTCCTGTCCATCATTGTTTCCCTGGTGGACGGACGTGATTCTGCTTTCGGCCCCCTTATGATAAGTTTCGTAATCACTCTTATCGTAGGTGGATTCCCTTTCATATTCGTAAAGAAGTCACAGTCACTCTCGCTGAATGACGGTTTTCTTACGATTGTCCTTTCATGGTTGCTGTCCTTTATCTTCGGGATGCTCCCGTATGTGCTTTGGGGAGGAGAGTTCACTCTCATAAATGCCTGGTTTGAAAGCGTTTCCGGATATACGACGACTGGATCAACAATCCTTAACGATATAGAGGCTCTGCCTCGCAGCCTTATCTTCTGGCGTTCGTCAACCCACTATATAGGCGGTCTGGGAGTCGTGGTCTTCCTTCTTCTGGTCATGCCAGATGCCAGCCCATATCGTCTTAAGCTCACGAATATGGAACTTTCATCCCTTTCAAAGGAGGGATACAGATACAAGTCCACAAAGACAATCGCTATCATCACCAAGGTTTATGTAGCCTTGACCCTTTTGTTCTTCTTCTCGCTCTGGGCTGCCGGAATGTCGTCTTTCGATGCACTCAACCATGCATTCAGTCTTGTTTCGACAGGTGGATTCAGTCCCAGAAACCTTTCGATCGGATATTATCAGTCGGACCTTATAAATATACTGGTCATTGTCTTCATGGTCATTTCCGCCCTTCATTTCGGACTGCTGTATGCCGTGTTCATCACGCGGTCACTGAAGCCGATGAACAATACGGTCGTGAAATATTATTTCGGTTCCATGCTTGTCATGTCTGTCATGATCATGCTGTCTCTGAAACTTCAGGGGGGATATGAGTCATGGGGACGTGCCGCCATGGATTCGACATTTACGGTAGTGAGCTACATGACCACGACGGGTTTCTCCATCTGTGATAATTCTGTGTGGCCATGGCTTGCCGGAATCGTACTTATCATAGCATCGCTCCAGTGCGGATGCTCCGGTTCGACTACCGGCGGTCTTAAGGTAGACAGAGTCCTGATATCATTTAAGGCCATATCCAACGAAGTGAAGAGACGGCTCCACCCGTCTGCGGTTTCTCAGGTGCGCCTCAGCGGTCATCATCTTCCTGACAGTGCAGTACATTCTGTCATGCTGTACATCGTCCTTTATTTTGTCGTTATCTTCCTGTCTATAATAGGTGTGCTCTTGTGTGGCGCAGAGGTACCTGAAGCGGTTTCAGGCGTCATCGCTTCAGTAGGCAGTGTCGGCCCTGGACTTGCAGATGTGGGTTCAATGGACAATTATTCGCTTCAGCCTGCTGTAGCCAAATTCATTTACGCCTTTGATATGTTCCTGGGCCGTGTGGAGATTTATCCTATACTGATAGTTCTCTCCCTTATGTTTAAACGCAACAGGTAGCTATGGGGCGTGCGGATTTTCTATATTCCGGCTTCATTTCAGATCTGAAGCACGAGCCTACTGCATGTCAGGATTCGCTTTTGAGGAAGGTCGCTGATTTTGTGAGTTCGGACGATGATGATATCCTGATCGTGAACGGTTATGCCGGAACAGGAAAGACAACCGCTGTTTCATCCGTGATATCCGTGATGAAGAAGTTCGGGACGAAATGCGTGCTTCTTGCTCCGACAGGACGCGCGGCGAAGGTCCTGTCTTCATATTCCGGACAGCCTGCCTTCACGATCCATAAGCATATATACCGTCAGAAGTCAGTAGGCGGAGACGGATTCGGTCAGTTCAGTCTGGCACCTAACAAGGACAAGGAGACGCTCTTTGTTGTGGATGAGGTTTCCCTCATCGGTATAGAAGCAGGACAGCAGCAGTCTACTACGGCATTCGGCACAGGCAATCTTCTGGATGACCTGATAACCTTTGTCCGTTCCGGGGTTGAGTGTAAGCTGATACTGATAGGGGATTCCGCCCAGCTGCCTCCTGTGGGGCTGGATGCTTCTCCTGCATTGTCTAAAGACTATATGGCTATGATGGGAGGGACTGTCTTTGCCGAACTTTCTACAGTAGTCCGCCAGCAGAGCGAGTCCGGAATACTGTACAATGCGACAATGATCCGTCAGCTTCAGTCGGAACTTGATTATGGACCAGGTGTGATGGATATATGTGATTTGGGACTGGAGGTTTCCGGCTTTGATGATGTGGAAAGGATAGGCGGAGGAGAACTGATAGAGAAGATTTCCGATGCATATTCTAAGTATGGGGAGGATGATACGGTAATCTTGTGCAGATCGAACCGCCGTGCAATCAAATATAATCTCGGCATCCGTTCAACTGTGCAGTTCAAGGAGGAGAGGCTTGTCAGGGATGACAAGCTGATGATAGTGAAGAACTGTTATCAGTTCCTTGAAGAAGTGAAAGGCTTGAGCTATATTGCCAACGGTGATATCGTCAAATTGCAGAAGATCTCGAAATATGAGGACCGGTACGGGCTTCATTTTGCCGAAGCGCGTATTTCATTCCCGGATTATGACGATCAGGAAATAGTGGCTAAGGTGATTCTGGATACGCTGGAGTCGGAAAGCGCCTCTCTGACATACGAGCAGTCCAATGCGTTGTATCAGGGTGTGAATGAGGATTATTCACATATTAAGACGAAAAAGAAGAGGTATGAGGCTGTCCGGGAGGATAAGTACTACAATGCGCTTCAGCTGAAATATGCGAATGCGATAACCTGTCATAAGTCGCAGGGAGGTCAGTGGAAATGTGTTTTCATTGATAATCCTTTCTGGCAGGAGGAACTGACTCTGGATGACCTCAAATGGCTTTATACGGCGATCACCCGTGCTACGGAAAAGGTCTATCTGGTCAATTTCAAGGATGAAGTGTTTAGAGAATAGCATCTGGTTTGCGGAGGGACCGGTCTGCTGACTACGGAGCTTTGCTCCTATCCCTCCCAACGCTTCGCGTCGGGCCCCTCCCGTTCACGAGACCACGGGCGGCCACGGTCTTTCAGACCGTCCCTTCCGTAAATACGAATGTCATCCGGAGTCTCCCTTGTCATCCTGAGCGGAGCGAATGATATGCAAATGAAAAATGTAAAAAGTTTGAAATATGAAGAAAGTATTGTTTGTTATTGCTGTTTGTCTGTCGGTGGCGGCGGGGGCGCAGGAGTTCAACAGGATTCCTGCATCGTGGAAATGGATAGGGGAGACTGAAGTGCTGTTCACATATGACGGTACATTTGCTGATGCCGATGCCTTTGCTGTGGATGCGAAGACCGGCGTAAGGAGGGAAGGAGTCTCGAGTCCTGCAAAGTTCTCGGATTTTCCTGTGAAGCCGGCAGGTGCGGTGAACATGACCTATTCACCCGACTCTACCAAGATTGCATTCACCCGTGACAATGACCTTTATGTGGTGGATATCGCTTCAGGTGCAGAGACAAGGCTGACCTTCGACGGCTCGGATGTCATCCTTAACGGTTATGCCTCATGGGTTTATTATGAGGAGATTCTTGGCCGTCCGTCGCGATACAAGGCATTCTGGTGGTCCCCTGACAGCAGGAAGATCGGATTCTATCGTTTTGACAACAGCGAGGTTCCTATGTTCCCGATATATTCAGCCTTTGCTAACCCATCTGCAGCTGCATCCCAGTCGCAGAGTCCGCGCGTGACTGATCTGGGTATCGGAGGCGCCTTGAGCGAGACACGTTACCCTAAATGCGGTCAGACCAATCCTCAGGTCCGCATCGGCATTGTGGAGATTGCCGGTCAAGCCGGCAATGACGCCCCCTATTCCGGCAATGACGCCCCCTATTCCGGCAATGCCGTGCCCCTCTCTGGCAATGCCGTGCCCCTCTCTGGCAATGCCGTCATGCCCGACTCGATCGGGCATCTCGTATGGGCAGACTTCGACCCTACCCTCGACCAGTACTTCGGCATCCCGTTCTGGGGCCCGGACAGCAAGGAGTTCTTCATAGCCCGTATGCCTCGCCTGCAGAACACGATCGACCTCTATGCAGTAAGCGCAACCGACGGCAGCAAGCGTCATGTGTATAACGAGACATACAAGACCTGGCTCAACTGGTTCGATGGAGTAGTGTTTACCGATAACGGACTTTATATGGCCCGTGAATTCGAGACCGGCTGGCAGCAGATATACTTCCTTTCATATGACGGAAACGAATTCCGCAGACTTACTGACGGCCCGAATTGGAATGTGTCAATCGTAAGAGTGGATGAGAAGAAGGGTGACGTGTATTTTATTGCAAGACGTGAGGCTGTTGCAAAGCAGGCTCTATATAAGGTAGATAAGAAAGGCGTGATTACAGCGCTTACCGATCCAGCATACAACACGACAGGTGTGTCATTCTCTCCAGACGGAAAGTATTTCGTTGCATCTCTGTCGAATGTCTCTACTCCGACATTTGTATCTGTTTTCCCTTCATCCGGCAAGAAGATCCGTCAGGGAAACACGGTGGCTGATATGAAGGGTCCTGATTACGATGCCTCGAAGTATGCTCTCGGTCAGCTCGTTTCAATGACCACATCTGACAGATTCACTCTTCCTGGAATGATCGTTTATCCGAAAGATTTCGATCCGACAAGGAAGTATCCTGTCCATGTCGATATCTATGGCGGTCCGAATACCCCGCAGGTACGTGACCGTTGGGTGACTCCTTCTGCGTCTAATCAGTGGTACTCTGAAAACGGCATTATCCAGATTACAGTCGACCCTCGTGCTGCAGGACATAACGGTCGTGAGGGACTTGACATGATCTATCGTCAGCTGACAGTGTGGGAGGTGAAGGACTTCTGCGAATGGGCTGACTGGCTCAAGGCGTTGCCGTACGTGGACGGTGACAAGATCGGAGTTGAGGGATTCTCATTCGGCGGTACGATGACAGCGATGCTTCTTATGCAGGCTCCTGACAAGTTCCATTACGGTATAGCAGGCGGCGGAGTCTATGACTGGGCCCTCTATGACTCGCATTACACCGAACGCTACATGGATACCCCACAGGCCAACCCTGAAGGATATGAGGTCTCGAAGGTCCTGAACTATGTTGCAGGTTATCCTACGGAGTACAATTCTTCTCTGCAGAATGCCCCTGCATCCGCGACTGCAACTGTTCCTGCTACGACCGGACCTGGCCGTATCCCAGCCGGAAGCACTTCTGCCTCTGCTATGACCGGGCCGGAGAAGCATTCTGTCGAACCGGTAATGCTGAAACTGACCCACGGCACCGGAGACGACAATGTCCATCACCAGAACACCCTCCAACTCCTCGATGCCATGCACAAGGCCGGCAAGAAGTTCGACTTCATGATCTACCCTGACGGCATGCACGGCTACCGCGGCTATCAAGGCACTCACTTCGACGCCGCCAACCGCGAATTCTGGCTCAAGTACCTTCTTAATAAATAACCAAAGGTTATTCACAATATCCCGTTAGCCGTTAATACCCGGTTTACTCGTTAATATCCCGGCTTGAGTGACGTTACCTAGTCACTCAAGCCGGGATGGTTTTATGTAATATGTTGATATGTAATACTTTGTGAAAAAGTTTCATGGCTAGAGTGATAGGGCTGTGTCACTCAAGCCAGGAAAAGCGGCTGAAATAACCAGACACTTGACGGCATTTCAAGGAATAATCATTAAATTTGGAAAACTTAATGCCATTATTGAATTTTAACCATGAGCGATAAGAAGATATTCATCAGTTATTCCAGAAAGGACAAGGACCTGGTTTTTGATATTGTCAGACAGATTGAGGATAAGGTCGGTGTAAAATGCTGGATTGATGTAAATGGTATAGAAAGCGGGCAGCAGTTCGTTGATGTCATTATGGGTGCTATTGAGAATTGTGAGGTTGTATTGTTCATGATGTCCGACAGCTCTTTGAAATCTGAATATGCCAGAAAGGAAGTCAATTATGCAAACCTCCTGAAGAAAAGAATTGTGCCTGTCATCCTTGATGGAGACAGATTGCGCGGTTGGTTTGCATTTGACTTCAGCCTTACAGACTTTATCGTGGCATCAAATCCTGAGGATATCTCCAAACTGATGAGAGACCTTTGCTCGTGGTTAGGAAAAGGTGTTTATCCAACTTCTTCTGATACTGACGTCCCAGCTCAGCTTCTTTCAGCACATCGAATAAACCTTCTGCAAATGAAGTGAATCTGAAGGTTATGTCAAACCTTGATTGCAAGGTTATCATAGATTGTGAAGAGAAAGTGACGGCTGATGCCAACCGTCTTGTGAAGATTCCTCTTCCTGTTGGCGAATACTATGCTGAGTTCATCAGCACTGAAAATCCTGCAGATGCAGTTGCGCGAGAAATAATCCTAGAATACGACAAACTCGAAAAGATCGACCTCCTCTCTCTCAAACAAGCTAGAGAGAAATCCGAAGCAGAACAGGCCGAAAGTGAACGCCTCGCCCGCATCGAATCCATGACTCTGGTACCATACATCTCCAACAACAAAGGCGGCTTTGCTGACCTTGAAACCCGCGAAGTCATTATCCCTTGTAAATATGATTTTGTTGATAGCTTTCGCGAAGGCTTTGCGAGGGTTAAATTGAATGGTAAATGGGGGTTTATAGACAAGGTAGGGCGCGAAGTTGTCCCATATCGGTATGATTCTGCTTCTTATTTCCACGAAGGCATGGCATGTGTAAAGATTAATGGTAAATATGGATATATAGACATTTCTGGTCGTGAGGTTATACCATGTCGGTATGATGATGCTTCTTATTTCTGTGAAGGCATGGCATATGTAAGAATGAATGGTAAATGGGGATTTATAGACAAGTCTGGTCGTGAAGTTGTCCCATGTATGTATGATGAAGTTGGCATTGTCTATGAAGGCTTTGCTAAAGTAAGAATTAATGGTAAATATGGATATATAGACAGGTCTGGTGAAGTTGTCCCATGTCGGTATGATTCTGCTTCTAATTTCATAGAAGGCATGGCTCGCGTAGAAATGAATGGAAAATATGGATATATAAACATTTCTGGTCGTGAAGTTGTTCCATGTCGGTATGATTCTGCTTATGGTTTCTGTGAAGGCATGGCTAGCGTAGAAATGAATGGAAAATATGGATATATAGATAGGTCAGGTCGTGAAGTTGTCCCATGTCGATATGATTTAACTTACGTTTCCCAAGAAGGCTTTGCTTTGATACAAATGAATGGAAAATATGGATATATAGACATTTCTGGTCGTGAGGTTATACCATGTCGGTATGATTCTGCTTCTTATTTCTGTGAAGGCATGGCTAAAGTAAGAATTAATGGTAAAAGGGGATATATAGACATTTCTGGTCGTGAGGTTATACCATGTCCGTATGATGATGCTTCTGATTTCTGTGAAGGCATGGCATATGTAAGAATGAATGGTAAATGGGGATTTATAGACAAGTCTGGTCGTGAGGTTATACCATGTAGGTTTGATTTAGCACATAGCTTCAGAGAAGGCATGGCTCGCGTAGAAATGAATGGAAAATATGGATATATAGACATTTCTGGTCGTGAAGTTGTCCCATGTCGGTATGATGATGCTTCTGATTTCAGAGAAGGCTTTGCTAAAGTAAGAATTAATGGTAAATGGGGATATATAGACAGGTTAGGTCGTGAAGTTGTCCCATGTCGGTATGATGATGCTATCTTTGCATGGGGAGGCTTTATAGTAAAAATGAATGGTAAAGAAGGTTATATAGATCGGTTCGGCAATGAGATGTGGTCTGAGGACTAAACTAAAACTGGATATTGGAGACGGACCGGCGGCGGATGTGGATGAGCGAAGCATTTCTCTATGCTTCTGCAGAGCGAACCACATCCGCCGTCGGTCTGTCTGAGATATGTAATCTTGAATTCCTTTAGAACTTATGTGGAATCCCCGGCTTGAGTGACGTTCGTGAGTCACTTAAGCCGGGATGTTTTTGTGTAATATGTTGATTGTCAATGTTATACTGGGGTGGGCTCCGGCTTGAGTGTATGTAACCCGTCACTCAAGCCAGGAAAAGCTTACAGTCAGGACAGAAAAGGACAAGAAAGAACAAGCCCTCGGGGAATTCCCGAGGGCTTGCGTTTTTATGATAATCTGTAAGGATTGTCAGATTAGAGAGCTGGACCAGCTGCTACGAGAGACTTTCCGAGGTCGTTTCCGGTGAACTTAGCGAAGTTCTTGATGAAACGTGCTGCGAGATCCTTAGCCTTCTCCTCCCACTGGCATGCGCACTCGTAAGTGTCACGTGGGTCGAGGATTGCAGGGTCAACGCCAGGGAGTTCAGTAGGAACTGTGAAGTTGAAGTAAGGGATAGTCTTGGTAGGAGCCTTGTCGATAGAACCGTCGAGGATAGCGTCGATGATTCCTCTTGTATCCTTGATAGAGATACGCTTGCCTGTTCCGTTCCATCCTGTGTTCACGAGGTATGCCTTGGCACCGACCTTCTCCATTCTCTTTACGAGCTCCTCACCGTACTTGGTTGGGTGGAGTGAAAGGAATGCAGCACCGAAGCAAGCTGAGAATGTAGGAGTCGGCTCAGTGATGCCGCGCTCTGTACCTGCAAGCTTAGCGGTGAATCCTGAGAGGAAGTAGTACTGAGTCTGCTCTGGAGTAAGGATAGAAACCGGAGGGAGAACTCCGAATGCGTCAGCTGAAAGGAAGATCACCTGCTGAGCGTGAGGACCCTTTGAAGGCACAGCGATGTTGTCGATGTGGTTGATAGGGTAAGATACGCGGGTGTTCTCAGTTACGCTCTTGTCAGCGAAGTCGATCTTGCCGTTTGCATCAACGGTAACGTTCTCGAGGAGAGCGTCGCGGCGGATAGCCTTGTATATGTCTGGCTCTGAAACTGGATCGAGGTTGATTACCTTTGCGTAGCAGCCACCTTCGTAGTTGAATACGCCCTCGTCATCCCAACCGTGCTCGTCGTCACCGATGAGGAGACGCTTAGGGTCAGTTGAAAGGGTAGTCTTACCTGTACCTGAAAGACCGAAGAAGATAGCTGTGCTTGTACCCTCCATGTTGGTGTTTGCAGAGCAGTGCATTGAAGCGATGCCCTTAAGCGGGTTGTAGTAGTTCATGAGTGAGAAGATACCCTTCTTCATCTCACCGCCGTACCATGTGTTGAGGATAACCTGCTCGTTTGTCTTGATGTTGAATACAGTTGCAGTCTCAGAGTTGAGTCCGAGCTCCTTGTAGTTGTCAACCTTTGCCTTTGCAGCGTTGAATGAAACGAAATCAGGCTCACCATAGTTTGCAAGCTCCTCCTCAGTAGGACGGATGAACATGTTCTTTACGAAATGTGCCTGCCATGCAACTTCCATGATGAAACGTACCTTAAGACGGGTAGCCTCGTTGGTACCGCAGAATGTATCTACGACATAAAGCTTCTTAGCTGAGTTGAGCTGCTTGATGGCCTTAGCGCGGAGGTCAGCCCAAGCCTCTTCTGAACATGGCTTGTTATCGTTCTTGTACTCCTCTGAAGTCCACCATACAGTGTCCTTGCTGGCCTCGTTCATTACGAAGAACTTGTCCTTAGGAGAACGGCCAGTGTAGATACCTGTCATAACGTTGACAGCATCAAGCTCTGTTAGCTGTCCTTTCTCGAATCCCTCGAGGCTAGGATCAGTCTCCTCAGCGAAGAGAACCTCGTAAGATGGGTTGTGAAGGATCTCCTTCACGTCGGTAATACCGTACTTGGTCAAATCAATTTTGCTCATAATTTTTAAGTAAAATATTTAAGGTTTATAACATTTTCTTTCATCCCTAGTTCGGGCGATGCAAAAATAACTTTTTTTTGCGATATGGCAAACTCAAAATCAAAGATTTTCTTACTTTTGTAATCAAAGACCGCTATGCAAAAATGACGCCTGTAGAAACATTGCAGAAATATTGGGGTTATGACTCTTTCCGACCGAAACAGGAGGACATCGTCCGGGCCGCTTTGGAGGGAAGAGATGTACTCGCGATACTTCCTACAGGAGGTGGAAAGTCCGTGTGCTTCCAGGTCCCTGCGATGATGAAGGAAGGCTTAGCGATAGTCGTGACTCCGCTTATCGCGCTTATGAAGGATCAGGTCCAGAACCTGAACGACCGGGGAATCAAGGCTCTCTGCGTGAATGCCGGAATGGGACGCAGGGAAGTCGACCTGACCTTGAACAATGCCGCTTACGGCGACTTCAAGTTCCTGTATGTCTCTCCGGAGCGTCTCGGTACCCCGCTTTTCAGGAATTATCTCCAGGAGATGAACGTCAGTTTCATAGTAGTCGACGAGGCTCACTGCATCTCCCAGTGGGGTTATGATTTCCGCCCGGACTACCTTCAGATAGGCAGGCTCAGGGAGATGGTGGATGCTCCAGTGATCGCCCTGACAGCGACGGCGACTCCTCTGGTGGCGGAAGACATCATGGACCGTCTTGGCTTTGAGGAGAAGTGCTTGATAAAGAGCGGGTTCGAACGTCCGAACCTTTCGTATATAGTACGTCGCAGCGAGGATAAGCTGGGTCAGATGCTGAACATCTGCAGCAGCGTTCCGGGCACTGGAATAGTTTATGTCCGCAGCAGGAAGAAGACGGAAGAACTGGCTGCCTTCCTGACCTCGAACGGGATATCGTCATCCTTCTATCATGCCGGTCTCGGTCCGGATTCAAGAAGCGACCGACAGGCGAAATGGAAGTCCGGTGAGATAAGGGTCATGGTATGCACGAACGCTTTCGGCATGGGCATCGACAAGCCGGATGTGAGGTTCGTCATCCATTTCGATGTGCCCGACAGCCCGGAGGCATATTTCCAGGAGGCAGGAAGGGGTGGCCGCGACGGCAGGAGAAGTTACGCCGTGACCATATGGAACGCATCAGACACGAAGCGGCTGAAGCAGATAGCGACCGTTTCCTTTCCTTCGCTCGAATATATCGAGGACATATATCACAAGGTCCATATATTCTTCGACATACCGTATGACACAGGTGCCGGCAGACAGTTGAAGTTCGATCTGGACGAGTTCTGCCGCCGTTTCAAACTCCAGAGGCAGACCGCATACTACTCGATCGTCTATATCGAAAGAACGGGCCACTGGACCATGTCGGAAGATGTGGACATCTCGACGAAAGTCCAGATAACCGTCAGCCGCAACGAACTCTATGACGTCGAATTCCCGGATCCGAAGATGGTGCAGCTTCTCGAGATACTGATGCGCAAGTATACCGGTGTATTCTCCTTCCCTGTCCAGATTGATGAGGATTATGTTGCAGGACTTCTGGACGTGCAG
>JAZNAW010000117.1:0-9847 GCA_045586745.1 Candidatus Cryptobacteroides sp. | reverse complement strand
AAGTCGGCAAAGAAGATCGTTGAGACAGTTTCGGCTACAGGTGCACGTGTAAACGGTCCTATTCCGCTTCCTACTCACAAGAAGATCTTCACTGTAAACCGTTCGACTTTCGTAAACAAGAAGTCACGTGAGCAGTTCGAGCTTAACTCATTCTGCCGTCTTCTTGACATTTACGATTCAACTCCAAAGACTGTTGACGCTCTCATGAAGCTCGAACTTTCTTCAGGTGTTGAGGTTGAAATCAAGATCAACTAATCGAAAAAAGTATTATATTTGCAGTGTGGTTCGGTAACCACTCCGAACCGCTGCAAATTAGTTCTTCAATAAGTTTGGTCCCATAGCTCAGTTGGTTAGTAGCACCTGACTCATAATCAGGGGGTCGCAGGATCATGCCCTGCTGGGACCACAAAAAAGCATCTACAGGTCCGTAGATGCTTTTTGTGTATCATCCCTTGTCAGCCCCGGTCTTGAATCCTATCTTGGGACGTGGAGGCCTCCAGATTATCTTCATCATTTCTTTCCAGAAGTTCCAGTTTCGCCTTGATAGCATTCAATTCTGCTCTTTCGTGTTCTTTCTTATTATGACATCCTGGATATGATGTCCTCTGCTGAAACACATTCCATCAGCGTGAATCCGAACCACTTTTTCCCAAGGTCTTTTATAGATGCACCTATGAGGTATACTTTGTCATCGATTATCAGGAATCTGTCGTGCGCCTTTCGGAACTCATAAACCTTGACAGGACGGTACTGTTCATTATGTTTATGGATGTCCAGCAGAACCTCTTTTGTCAGTCGTGAAGTATAGACTGTTACCTCGACTTTATCCTTCCGTTTGTCCAGCATCGTCAGTACAGTGTCATCTATATAATTGTCAATCAGAATGATCTTTTTATCAGCACTTCTGATCATATCCGAAACAAAAGCATATGCATCGTAAATCTGTCCGTCGAAGAAGATCCCTTGTCTTGGATTATTCTCATTTTCATCCAGTCTGTTGAATAATTCTGTTATTTTCATTTCAGACTCCAATTGCCGTGCTTCTATTCTTTCCATTCTTGCAAAATAGTCTGAGTTATATGCAATCAGTCTTCTCATTGCCGTGAATGCTCTGATTATGGCTATATTAGCATTAATAGCTATGCTGCTCCTCAGCAGACCGGCAAGCATGGAAACACCTTGCTCAGTAAAAGCATATGGTAGTGAACAATCACCACCCCGGGAGTTTGAAATGCCATTTTGGCATTTCAAACTATTAAATTCCTCTTTCGTTATCTGAAACATGAAATCTTCGGGAAAACGTTCTATATTACGTTTCACCTGTCTGTTCATCTGTGAGACTTCAACTTCATATAAACGTGCCAAATCCCTATCTAAGATAAAATCGGCAGAATACCTATTCCCGGACGGTCAGGGAGGACGATGTGGCCGTCTATGACTTCCATGCCGCGGAAGAGGTCGTTGGTGATCAGGAGGTTGCCGTCGAGGTCGCAGAAGTCCACAGCGGGGGAGATTTGTGCTGCTGCAGATACCGCACATGAAGTTTCCGTCATGCATCCGACCATGACCTTCATGCCTTCGGCGCGGGCGTAGTTCACCATCTTCCAGCCCTCGCGCATTCCGGTACATTTCATCAGCTTGATGTTGATGCCGTGGTATGCACCCTTTACCGACGGGATGTCCGCAAGACGCTGGATGGATTCATCGGCGAATATCGGCAGAGGACTGCGCTCGGTTATCCATGCATTGTCGTCGAGCCTTTCCTTTGCCATCGGCTGTTCTACCATCACGACGCCATGATCGCGGAGCCAGAATATCTCGTCCAGAGCCTGCTCACGGTCCTTCCAGCCCTGGTTCGCGTCCACAGCCAGCGGCAGATCGGTGATTTCGCGGATCGTCTGAATCATCTCCTTGTCGTTGTCCAGACCGACCTTGACCTTCAGTATATTGAACCTGTCCGCGCATTCGCGAGTCTTTTCGCGTACGACTTCAGGAGTGTCGATACCGATTGTGAATGTAGTGTCGGGTGCCTTTCCGGGATCCAGACCCCATATCCTCCACCACGGCTGGCCGATGAGCTTGCCTACAAGATCATGCAGGGCAATGTCTATGGCAGCTTTAGCTGCGTTGTCTCCCGGTGAAAGACTGTCTACATAAGCGAGAATCTCCTCAAGACGGAACGGATCCTTGAACTGGGCGAGATCGACCCGGCTCAGGAACGAACATACGCTCTCGACCGTCTGGCCGAGATATGGAGGCATGGACGCCTCACCGTAGCCTGTAAAGCCTTCATAATCTATACGGACCTGTACTCCGGGAGTTGTCTTCCGGGAGTATGAAGACACCGTGAACGTATGTCTCAGCAAGAGTTCATATGGTTCGAAACTCAGTTTCAGGCCGTCTCCTTTCCCTAGTCTGTTGAAGTTGAATCCCTGCTGCTGTCCCGAGGAACATCCGGTCAGTATCGTTCCGGCTGCAAAAGTACCGACTGCCAGAAGCCCCGAAGTCTTAAAAAAGTCTCTGCGTTTCATCTCTATGTCTCTTTATCCTTTAAAGTTAGTTATTAATTGCTAAATTTGCATCCGTCAAGAAGGAAAACATGAAGATACTGATCACCGGTACATCGCAGGGCATAGGGAAATCCATTGCCGAGCATTTCATAGCAAAAGGCCATGAGGTCATCGGAATCGACCGACAGGAGGCTTCTCTCGTCCATGATTCATATATCCATCATGTCTGCGACATAAGGAGCATCGATGATCTTCCGGAACTTCCTTTCCCGGAAATCCTCATAAACAACGCCGGAACCCAGAATGAGGATGACATAGACACGAATCTGAAGGCATTGATCAGGATAACCGAGAAATATGGTGTTCAGAAGAATATAAAGTCGATACTGAACATCGGTTCGGCGAGCGGTCATACCGGTTCAGAATTTCCTGAATATTGTGCAAGCAAAGGAGGAGTCATCGCCTATACGAAGAACGTTGCCTTGAGAGTCGCCGAATATGGCGCCACATGCAACAGCCTGGATCCGGGAGGAGTAGCGACACCCTTGAATGAATGTGTAATGAATGATCCCGAGCTGTGGCAGGAGATCATGGACCAGACTCCGTTGAAGCGTTGGGCTTCGACCGGGGAAATAGCCCGATGGGCTTATTTCCTGACGGTCGAAAACACGTTCTGCACAGGTCAGAGCATCGTAGTCGATGGCGGAGAATCCATCAATTTCCGTTTTGTCTGGCCCCAAAACAATTAAATCAGTAAAAAGTATGAGCAATAAGATTTCATTCTGGCTGAACAACGCCCGACCAATATCACTTCCGCAGTCTCTTTTGCCTGCGCTGACTGCCGTTGCACTGTCTTACGGATGTGCAGAATTCAACTGGCTTGCCGCTCTGGCTTCCGTTGCAGGGGTGATTTGTCTGCATCTTTCACTAAATCTTCTTGATGACTGGTTCGACTACAAGGTCGGCTCTGCAGAGGCCAGGACGAAGGTTGCCAATGAGGGCTTCAGAGGACGTATGACCAAATATCCTTACCTCACTTCCGGAGAATCTACCCATTCCGAACTTCTGAAGGTGATAGCTGTAATGCTTCTCGTACCTGCCCTCATGGGCGGAGTTGTCATGGCGATAAGAGGGTGGAACATCCTCTGGTGGGTGGTTGCAGCCCTGGTCATAGGTGTTTCATATTCGGGCGGTCCGCTGAAGCTCGGATACCGCGGCCTGGGCGAGCTTGTGATCTTCCTTATGTTCGGTCCGCTTCTCATGACAGGAGTGTTTTACGCCATAACAGGCGCACTTGATATGAAGATAGTGCTCATTTCCGTTGCGGTAGGACTTCTCGTGACCAACATCGTGTATTCACATTCTGTCCTGGATGCTGTTCCGGATGCGAAGATGGGCAAGAAGACAATGGCCCATCTGATGGGTACGAAGAAGCGTCAGATAGCATTCTCGGCGGCACTTAACCTTGTTCCGTACCTTATCGTGGCAGCAGGTGTCGTCACCGGCCAGATGCATCCTGCATACCTTGCCGCACTTCTCGTACTTCCGGTCTCAGTATGGCTTGTCGGATCCCTGAATGATTTTGTGAACGGGCGCGAAGTGTCCCTCGAACCGAAGAAATGGATGGGTCCTATGGGTGATTTCGAAAGGTTCAGAAGATTCGGTCTGGACTGGTTCATGATAAGGTGGCTTACATCACGTAACATCGTCATGTTCTTCTGTACGATACTTATAGTAGTAAATTTGATATTCGGATGATATGAAGAAATTATTTTACCTCGGATGGTGGTTCCTGAGAGCGCGTCTGTTCGGACGCAAGGCTCCTTTGCAGACAGTCCTTTTCATTTCGGACATATGTAACCTCAGATGCAAGCACTGCAGCGTATATGAATTGAAGAATCCGCATAACATGACATTTGAGCAGGTACGCGGACATCTTCAGAAATCATATGATGCAGGTTCAAGATTCGTTGATTTCGAAGGAGGAGAGGTTACATTGTGGAAGGATGGCGACAAGAGGATAAACGACCTGATCGACCTTGCAAAGGAAATAGGTTTCTTCTCATGTACGATCACTACCAATGCCCAGCTTCCGTTCAAGGGTTCACGTGCGGATTCCATCTGGGTAAGCCTTGACGGCGTCGGCGGTTACCACGAGGAAGTAAGAGGTAAAGGCACCTTTGCAAAACTGGAGAAGAATATTGCAGAGTGCGGACACAAGCACCTGAGCGTGAACATGGTTGTAAACACCCTCAACTATACTGCGGTCGACGATACTATAGAATACGCGAAGAATAATCCTGCAATCGAGTGCATATCCATCAACTTCCATACGCCATTTGAAGGTACGGAATATCTTGCCCTTGACATGGACAAGAGATGTGAGATAATCGACAGGGTTATTGAATACAAGAAGAAGGGATATCCTATAATGAACTCTGTTTCAGGTCTGAAGCTGATGAAGACAAACAAGTTCACACGCCGCTGCTGGGTTACCGACTTCGTGTATCCTGACGGTAAAAGAGGACTTTGCGTGGGTCATGGAACAGACACCTGCGACCAGTGCGGCTTCTGTATGTCAGGCGAGATGGCATCAGTCTTCTCATTCAAGCCGGATACGATCTTCGCCGGTCTGAAACTCAGGGTCTGATATCTCAGAAGGAAATTCCTAAACTGATGTCGAAGGATACTGTCTGGAAGGATATAGTCGATATTCCCAGTCCCAGGGTCATGATTTTCCATGATGCCAGGATTCCGGCTTCCGCCGCGAGGCCTTTGAATGAAAGGTCTTCCACCCTTGCCCAGTTTCCGTCGATGTCGTTCCAGTCAAGGTAGGAACTGCCGTATCCTAGACCTCCGTAGATGCTCAGCCATCCGAGGGGACCATATAATGCGCCCGCACTTGCCTTCATGTCTGACGTCAACGAATCACCACCTGGCCAGAAGGACATTCCTGCGCCGGAACCGTCGCTTATGATACCGTTGCTTGTACATGTATAGTCCGGAGAAGACCTCCTGAAACTGCTGCTGAACCTTATGTATCCTCCCCAGTTGCCGTATTGAAGTCCCAGCATGGCACCGTATGAGGTCTGAGGGAGGGAGAATGTTGCCAACAGAAAGGTTTTCAGATCTTTGACTTCCTCTGTCAACGGGGCTTCTGCCGGATCGCCCTCTTCCGGAGCGAAGGCAAAGGACCTGTCATAAGGGACCTCGAGTAACCTGACTGCAACAGGGGATATTGCGTACATCGGAATATGGTCCAGCACTGCAGGACGTATGCCGGTCGAGAACCACCTGTTTATCGCTTCGAACCTTGTTCTCTCGGCCTCGGTCATGGATACAGTCGTCTTCTTTATCTCCGCGTTCATCTCGACGAATCTTTCGATCGTCCCTGAAGCCTCAGTACGCGACACCGTGATTCCGCTGTTCACCCTCTCTTTCAGGTCCAGACATTCGCCGCATAAAAGTTCATATTGGTTCAATGTCTGACCATTCATGCAGAATACCGACAAAAGTGCATAAATCATGCATAGAATATGTCTTGGTGCCGTTTTCATATCATGCAAATTTAATAAAAAAGCCTTATCTTTGAGTACTTATCCGACCTTTATGAACGGACCTTCCGGCTTTTTTCAGAATATAGGCGATGCAGACTCTCATGTTTCATCCGCGGACTTCGAAATCATCCATGATTCCGAAGAAGGTTTCAATGTCCTTTATAAGGTCATAAAGAACGGTCGCTTCTTCGTTTACAAGGCATTGAAGCCTGAATACAGAGGAAATCCTGTCTATGAAGAACTGCTCAGGAAAGATTTCAACATAGGCTTTTCGCTTACCCATAACAATATCTGCCAGTATTACGGAATGATAGACCTCCCTGATATCGGGAAATGCATAGTCATGGAGTGGGTAGACGGATGCAGCCTTGAAGAACTTATTTCCCGTGGCAGGATAGACAGGACTCTTGCAAAGAAGATCATCTGCGAACTTTGTGATGCTCTCGATTATATGCATAAGAAGCAGATCCTCCACAGGGACCTGAAGCCGGAAAACATACTTATAACATATAACGGACAGAATGTCAAACTGATAGACTTCGGCCTTTCCGACACGGACTCCTACAATGTATTCAAGGCTCCGGCAGGTACCAGGATATATGCCTCTCCGGAACTTCTATCCGGAGAACCTACAGACTGCAGGAGCGACATATGGTCTCTGGGAATGACGATAAGGGAGATGACGGGGTATTATGGGCATGTTGTTTCCGGATGTCTTCGCAGAGACAGGGAAAAGCGCTACATGACGACTGCAGATGTAAAGGCAGCCGTACTGAAGACAGGCAGGAGAAAGGCCATGATTGCAGTTGCATCCTTGGCTGCCATGATTCTTGCAGTTTACGGAATATGGTGGATTGTCGTAAATGTGGATATACCTGTCCGTCCGCAGGAAGTTCCTGTAATTGAAATAAATGAGCCGGAAATCAGGGATCCGGAACGGAATGAAGGCGTCCCTATGCAGAAAGAGGAACCGGTTCCGGAGAAGCCGGCTGTCATGGATGTTCCGGAAGCGGATGAACGGATAGACGCTACTTCCCTTGACGATCTGTTCAAGGAAGCGTCTGAAAAGTTATGATCACTCTATAGTCAGAAGATTTATTCCTCCGTCCTGACCTGCTATGAAGGCAGGGGTATATTCCCCGTCTCTGAGGATACGGGATATGAACATCGGATATCCGAGGATTATGTCGGACAGCTCGAATCTGTCTCCCGTCTTCAACTTTGAATTGACCGACCTTTCGATCTCGAACAGGAATCCTCCGAGGTATCTCATTTCCACAACCCTGTCAGGAGCCCATCCGATCGTCACCTTCGACATCTCGGCCAGTTCGGATACGGCGAGATAACGGGTGGAGAAGAAATTGGATGAGAATACCTTTCCGTCAGTCAGAGACTGGCAGAATGACTTGAAGTCCTTGTGGCCGATGAACCTTGACAAGATGTCCAGAGTCGAGATTCTTGGGGTAGGGTTAAGCGTAACATATCCCCAGAGTCTTTTGAGGGTTGACGATGAGAGGAGTTCTCCTGTCTGATGCTCGATTACGACAGACAGGGATTCGAAATCAGTTGTCGTGGCTATTCTGCGGCCGTATTTCTTTTCCACCTCCGACAGAAGGTAGGCTAATTCGGGGATATGGTGATTTGACATGTATCAGATTCCTTTGTTTCTGTGCCGTTGGATATGACGGCTTTGTAGTGATAGATTCCCGAATCCAGACCCATAAGATATGCCTTGACGGCTTCATCCTCTATCGAGCCCTGGATTATGGACATTTTTTCCGGATCGGATCCTACCATGAACCAGCATTCCCTTACCAGACTGATGTCTCCGCCGAGATTGGCGGTAAGTTCGAGAATGTCGTTGCTGTAGGTTGCACTTGTTCCGGTAATCTCCGTAGTGAATTCAACCGGTTCTTCCGGATTATCCGGATTATCCGGTTCGTCTGGTTCGTCTGGTTCATCCGGGTTGTCGGGAACATCCGGCTCATCGGGATAATCCGGTTCCTGTGGTCCATCAGGTTCGTCCGGGTTGTCGGGGTCATCCGGGTTGTCCGGAATGTCAGGTGTTTCAGGATCGTCCGGGTTATCCGGTTGTTCCGGTCCATCGGGTGTTTCCGGGTCATCTGGATTTTCCGGTTCATCCGGTATTACCGGTTCGGAACCGGTAATGAATGATTCGAATCCTGAAGCGATTTCGTTTATTCCGTTCGTCACATAGGCCTTGAACCAATAGGTGGTGTTCTCCTGAAGATCAAGTACCTCCATTGAGAATCTCCTGCCTTCAAGCACAGCCTCCGTACGCTTGAGACTGCTCTTGTCAGTTCCAAGATAAAATCCCGTTTCAAGTTCCCCGTCGGGAATGTCCTTGAGGTCGGAAATAAGTAATGCAGTGTGGATATCCGGCAATGAAGTGATGCTGACAATCTCCGGCACCTGAAACTCCCTGCAGTCGGGAGTTTCGGTGCATGAGATTGCGTAAAGGCTTGCAATCAGACATATTATGTATGCTGACTTTTTCATTGCCTCAAATATACGATTTTAATTCCAACCTTCGATCTCTCCTCCAATCTCGATCTTCACCTTGTCAGGATTGTTGTTGAGGGTCACGTTGATTACGTGATGCATGCCGCTCTTGAAGTTGAACTTGCTCTCGATCATGTATGACACATCCTTGAAGATGATCTCAAGCAGAGGCTTCTTGTTGGTCAGCATCTGCGGAACGAGGATGGAGGTATATGTATCCTCATCAACTCTCTTCATAGTAACTGTCTCTGCCGGAGCATAAGGATCCTTTATCACGTCACCTGTAGAAAGGTCGATAAGGCAGTCTGTCACGGTACTGTGTACATACACCGTCATTTCTTCCGGTATCTCGCCCTCGAAATCCTCACCCTTGAGGAGATTGACAGTGAACTTGCTCATCTTATGCTTGAAGAGAAGATTCACCTCTCCGTCTTCAGATGTGACACCCTTCTTCGATGCATAGAGGAAATCGCTTGCTTCGTATGCGCTCAGGGCGTCCGCTGTCTCTTCTGTCCTCTGGTCGATGGCAACGCTGAACGGCATTTCGTCAACGGATGACGGCATGCAGAAAGGATAATAGGCATATACGTCATATGTTCCCTCTCCCCAGTATATCACAGGGTCTGCAGTCCATTTCGTACCGTCGAAGGTCACGGGATTGTTGTTCTTGTAGTTTCCTCCAAGTTGGAGAGCCAGAGGCTTTCCGTTCTCGTATCCTGTAATGTAGACTCCCATCCTGTCTCCGGACTCGAATGCCGTCTCGGTAGCCTTGGTTGCAGGGTATTCCACATTGAAGCGCATGGCTCCGTCATCAGCGGCTTCAGGAGTTTCGATCTTGTTGCAGCCGGATGCAAGGATCGCTGCAGATAAAAGTAAATATATTTTCTTCATAATGCTTTCCTCCATTATTTGAGTGACGGGAGCTTGCCCATGAATACAGGTTCATGCTGCTGCGAAGCGCGGATATTGTTCAGATAGCTGTTGTCAAGGGATTTTGTTTCAGTTATCTCCACTTCGATCACATCGTTGGCAACGAAGTCCTCGAAAGAATATTCCTCACCGGCGTACGCCTTGATCCTCTTTACGATCGATTCGCGACTGATGGTGCTGTAGTATGGTATGTCGTTGTTCATACAGCTGTTCTGCTCCGAGCGGTATACTCCTCTGTTGTGCATGAAGCCGCCTTCGAATACATCTACGAATTCGCTGTATTTCTCATGGAAGATGAGATGACTCCAAGGAACCTCGCTCATCTTT
>JAZNAW010000116.1:0-13858 GCA_045586745.1 Candidatus Cryptobacteroides sp. | reverse complement strand
TGCAGGTCATCCTTGAGTGCACTGAGCAGAGAGAGAGCGGTGTACCAGGTATCTCAAGATACATCACTACTAAGAACAAGAAGAACACAACTCAGCGTCTGGAGCGTAAGAAGTACAATCCGTTCCTTAAGAAGGTAACTCTTCATCGCGAGATCAAATAATTATTGGAGGAATTGATATATGGCAAAGAAAGCAGTCGCAACCTTCAAGGCCGGTACACTCAAGAAGATGGTAAAGTGTATCCGCATGGACAAGTCTCCTAAGACAGGTGCTTATGTATTCACTGAGGAGCTCGTTGAAGAGGACAAGGCAAAGGATTTCTTCGCAAAGAAATAATTTTCCTTTAGATAGATTGAAAGTGGCAGGACAAAATCGTCCTGCCACTTTTTTTATATCCCATAAATGTTTAAATTTGCAAGTTAAACATATGTTTTATGGGTATATTTGATAAAGGCGTAAAAAAGACTAACAGAAGTTTCTTTGACAGGCTTTCCAGAGCTATTGTCGGAAAGACAGAAGTGGATGATGATCTGCTCGATGCAATCGAGGAAGCCTTGCTGGCAACAGATATGGGTGTCGATACGACAATGAAGGTTATCGAGAACCTTGAGGAGAGGGTGAGAGCGGAAAAATATGTCTCGCTTAATGAACTTGTCGATATGCTTCGTGATGAGATCGCGTCCCTTCTGAATGTCCGTGAAGGCGAAACTTCAGATGATGCTGTCGTACCTTTCGATTTCTCTCATAAGCCATATGTGATAATGGTCGTAGGAGTCAATGGCGTGGGCAAGACCACTACCATCGGTAAGCTTGCGAGCAGTCTCAAGGCCCAGGGCAAGAAGGTTGTGCTTGGCGCTGCCGATACTTTCCGTGCAGCGGCGGTCGATCAGCTGACGATATGGTCGGAAAGGGCAGGCGTGGATATCGTGAAGCAGGAAATGGGGTCGGATCCGGCGTCTGTAGCCTTTGATACGGTTAAATCCGCTGTTGCCAAGAATGCTGATGTTGTTCTTGTCGATACTGCAGGACGTCTGCATAACAGGATTGACCTGATGAATGAGCTTACCAAGATACGTAACGTGATGAGGAAGGTTGTGCCGGATGCACCGCATGAGGTGTTGCTTGTCCTTGACGGGTCTACAGGACAGAATGCATTCCAGCAGGCAAAGGAGTTCTCCCGTGCTACCGACATCACGGCTCTTGCCGTGACCAAGCTTGACGGAACAGCAAAAGGTGGAGTTGTCGTCGGTATCGTTGACCAGTTCAAGGTCCCTATCAAGTTCATAGGTATAGGCGAGGGCATTGATGACCTTAAGGTATTTGACAAGAGGGAATTCGTAGGCTCTCTCTTCTCAAAGGAAGATATAGAATAATCAAAAGTAAAATTATATATGAAGATTTCGTACAATTGGCTCAAGGACTATCTTGAGTGCGGCCTCACACCGGATGAGGTCGCTCAGGCGCTTACATCGATCGGACTCGAGGTGGATGGTGTGGAGCAGGTAGAGGAGATACCCGGTGGACTTGCAGGAGTTATCGTGGCAGAAGTTGTGGAGTGTGTCGATCATCCTGATTCGGACCATCTCCATATTACAAAGTTGAATACAGGCGCAGGCGAACTCCTTCAGGTTGTATGCGGAGCTCCTAATGTCGCTGCCGGCCAGAAGGTCTTTCTCGCTACTGTAGGCACTGTTCTTGGCGAGGATTTCAAGATAAAGAAGTCAAAGATCCGTGGCGTCGAGTCATTCGGAATGATCTGTGCAGAGGATGAGCTTGGTATCGGTGATTCCCATGACGGTATCATGGTACTTGACCCTGAAGCGGTTGTCGGTACTCCTGCAAAGGATTATCTCGGTCTTGCAACGGATGCGGTCATAGAGATAGGTCTTACTGCAAACCGTGTTGATGCGGCTTCGCACATCGGAGTGGCACGCGACCTGTACGCATATCTCAAGCATAACGACATTCCTTGCTCATTCAATATGCCGGATGTCTCTGCATTTGCAGAAGGAGAGGGTGAGGCTATACCTATAGAGGTTACTGCAGCTGACGGATCTCCCCGTTATACCGGAACTACGATCAAGGGAGTAAAGGTCACTTCATCTCCTGAATGGCTTCAGAAGAAGCTTCTTTCCATCGGATTGAGGCCGATCAACAACGTCGTGGACATCACCAATTTCGTGCTTCATGAGGTGGGCCAGCCTCTGCATGCCTTCGATGCATCGAAGATTGCAGGAGGCAAGGTCATTGTCCGCAGGGCAGAGGAAGGCGAGAAATTTGTCACTCTTGATGGCGTGGAGCGCACTTTGAGCGCAGCTGACCTTATGATTGCGAACACAGAAAAGTCCATGTGTCTTGCCGGTGTATTCGGCGGAGAGGAGTCCGGTGTCACAGAGTCGACGACCGATGTGTTCCTTGAGAGTGCATATTTCAATCCGGTTTCCATCAGAAAGAGCTCGAAGAGACATGGTCTCAAGACTGATGCCTCGTTCCGTTACGAGCGTGGTGCAGACCCTCTTATCGTGGATTATGCAGCAAGACGTGCGGCGCTTCTTATCCAGGAGATTGCCGGCGGTACAGTTGTAGGAAAGGTACAGGAGTTCTATCCTGAAAAGATAGAGAAGAAGGTGGTTGAACTCGACTATGACCGCATAGAGTCGTTCATCGGCAAGAAGATCGGCCATGATGTAATCGAGTCTCTCCTTGAGAATCTTGCCTATGAATTCGTCGAGAAGCACGAGGGTGGCTCCACTGTAGCGGTGCCTTCATATATGATCGACGTATATCGCGAGTGCGATATCGTGGAGGAGATCCTTCGTGTCTACGGATACAACAACATCGAGCTTCCGCAGGCGATGCGCATGTCTGTGAATGCTCCTCAGAAACCGGAACCGGAGCAGGTAAGAAAGTCGATTTCAGATTTCCTTGCTGCCAACGGCTTTGTGGAGACCATGAACAACTCGCTTACCAAGTCTGATTATTATTCGAAGCTCAAGACATTCCCTGAGGAGAAGTGCGTGAGGATAATGAACCCTCTCAGCTCTGACCTTAACGTGATGAGGCAGACCCTCCTTCTCAACGGTCTTGAGGTCATCGCATATAACATCAACCGTCAGGTTACAAATATCAAGACATTCGAGTACGGCTCAGTATATTCGTTCAATCCTGAAATGGACGGCAAGACCCTAGAGTCATACGAGGAGCATACATGCTATGCACTCTTCATGAGCGGTCAGCCTGACAAGTCATGGAGAGTCGATCCAGGCAAGGGCAATTATTTCCAGCTTAAGGGCTACCTCGAACTTCTTCTAAAGCGTTTCGGATGCGATATCTATTCTCTTGAGACTGATGCGGCTCCTGCTGACCTTTTCTCTGAAGGACTTTCATACAGCCTGCCTGGAACCCGACAGACTCTTGCAGTGATGGGAACAGTCGCTCCTGCAAGGCTCAAGCAGTTCGGTATCAAGCAGCCGGTGTTTGCCGCTGAAATCAACTGGCCTGCTCTCTTTGCCCTTGTAAAGAGAAACAAGATCAAGTATAAGGAACTTCCAAAGTTCCCTGAAGTAAGACGTGACCTTGCTCTCCTCCTTGACGAGTCTGTAAGTTATGCCGATCTCAGGAAGAGCGCATTCCGCGTCGGAAAGAAGATACTCAAGCAGGTAGGGCTTTTCGATGTATACCGTGGCGACAAGATTGCAGAAGGCAAGAAGCAGTATGCAATGAGCTTTGTGCTCCAGGATCTTGATAAGACACTTACAGACAACGATGTCGAGAGGATAATGAGCAAGCTTCTCTCGACATTCCAGAACGAGTTTGGCGCTGCACTGAGATGATCATGAAGAAGCGTCTCGCAAATATCCTTGCTGTGGCTTTGTCTGCCGTCATCTTTCTTGCTTCATGCGGAAATGATGAGGCGGAAGTCATACCTCGTGACGAACTGGCGAAGATATATGCTGAAATGCTTCTCACAGACCAGTGGATTATAAATACTCCTAATGTCAGACTGATTGCCGACACGTCTCTTGTATATGCCCCTATTTTTGAGAGATATGGCTATGATGCGGATGATTACCGCAAATCGATAGGCCATTATATGGATGATCCGGAGCGTTTTGCCAGGATATTCAGGGAGACTGGAGAGATTCTTGATGCAAGGTTGGCTGATCTGGAAGAAAGGAAGGCCGAAATCCTTCGTAGGGAACAGATGAGGTCAAGGGCCGAAAAGTTCAGGCCTGATATAAAGTGGGAGAGTGGTTATCGTGATACGGTTTATTCGGAGATGAACATGATGCTGGAGCTGATGTCAGCCGATACAGCTGCTGTTGAAATGCTCGATACGACTGCTGTTGAAACGATAGATACATCTGCTGCTGTCGTGTTGATTGATTCGCTGAAACTGCCAGCTCCGGATATGCCTGTTCGTGACATACAGGAACTGATTGATGTGAAGGATATTCAGAAACAGATATTGATAGAAGATGAAGTCAGGTAGGGTCGCAGCATCCTTTGTATACACACTGGATGGAAATGAGCCGATAAGGAACGGCTTTGTTGAATATTCGGATGACGGTACGGTTACGGCTGTCGGAACCTGTGACGATCCCGCATCTGAGGAACGCTTCCTTCAGGGGGCTATAGTTCCGGGTTTTGTAAATGCTCATTGCCATGTGGAACTGTCCCATCTTCACAGGAAGTTCAGGAAGGGAACAGGAATGGCAGGCTTCATCGACCAGATAAACGAACTTCGCGACTGGGCAGGTCCGGAGGTCAAGACAAGGCTTGTCAAGGAGTGGATGGACAAGATGTGGGCGGACGGAGTTTCTGCAATGGCGGACATCAGCAATGATGATTCATCATTCCCTGTAAAGGCTTCGCATCCTATGTACACAAGGACATTCCTGGAGGTTTTCGGAAGCGAACCGCACATGTGCGAGGGTGTGATGACGGATGTCATGCAGCTGAATGCGGCTGCGGATGCAGCCGGCATAGATGCTGCACCTACTCCTCACTCATGCTATACCATGAGCCCTCAGCTCTTGAGTGCATCCGCAGGCGCAGGTCTTGAAAGAGGCTATCTTTCATACCACTCCCAGGAGAGCATGGAAGAGGAGGATCTTATAAGATACGGTTCAGGTGCGATGTATGAAAACAGGAAGAGGTCCGGCATGAGCACTCCTCCTGTGACCGGAGGATCGTCTCTCGAGTATTTCATTGACAGACTTGCTGACGTACGCAAGGGACCGTATGACGAACATATCCTGCTTGTGCATAACGTATGCTTGAGCCAGAATGATATAGATGCTGCGAAAAGGGTGATGAATAATGTTTATTGGGCGGTTTGTCCGCTTTCGAACATATTCATACATAATGCCTTGCCTCCGATTCCTCTTATGAGGGACAATGGGCTGGACATAATGGTGGGTACGGATTCCCTGTCGAGCAATGACGACCTTGACATGGTCAGGGAGCTTTATTGCCTGCATGAGAATTTCCCTGCAGTGACCATGAACGAACTTCTAGTATGGGCATGCCTTAACGGAGCAAGATTCCTTTCGAAGGAGGATGTTCTTGGATCTCTGACCCCTGGCAAGAAGCCTGGACTTGTATTTATAGGTAATCTGGACGCTGACGGCAACCTTACTGCCGGAAGCCGTTCTGAAAGGATAATCTGATGCTGCATTTTGATGAAATAGTGTTCGGACCGATATTCAGCCGCAGACTAGGTTCCTCATTAGGGGTGAATCTCTTGCCTTCTAAAGGGAAATTGTGTAACTTTGACTGCGTCTACTGCGAATGCGGATGGAACAAGGACGGGAAAGGGGATGGAAGGTTCCCACGTCTGCCCGAAATAGAGAAGGCTCTTGAGGAGAAGATGAGCAGGACGGCGGCTGAAGGGACAGGTGTTGACTCGATTACCTTTTCAGGAAACGGTGAGCCGACGATGCATCCTGATTTTCCTGAAGTGATAGATGTCACTCTCCGGTTGAGGAACAGATATTTTCCGGATGCAAAGGTGTCGGTACTTTCAAATGCGACACTTATAGGCAGGAAGTCTGTCGCCGATGCATTGATGAAGGTGGATAACCCGATACTGAAGATAGACGCATCTTCTGACGAACTGGTACGCAGGATCAACAAGCCGGTAGGTTCATACAGTCTTGCGGAGGTGGTGGAGAATCTGATGAAGTTTGACGGACGATTTGTTCTGCAGACCATGTTCCTGCGTTCTCCGGAGTTTGATACGGCCTCTGCTGAAGCGTTGGACGCATGGATGGATATTGTCAGGAAAGTGAAGCCAAGGGAGATAATGGTATATACGATAGACAGGGAGACGCCTGACAGGTCTTTGGGAAAGTATACGGTTGAGGAGATGACGGAAATGGTCCAGCCATTGATTGACGAAGGATACAGAATTCAGATAAGGGGATAATGAGGACAGTGATACAGAGGGTCACCGGCGCATCGGTGACAGTGCATGAAGAGGGATATGAATCCTCTATAGGAAAAGGCCTGCTGGTTCTGGCAGCATTCATTGATGAGGATACGGATGAGGATGTGGCATGGACAGCGAAGAAGATAGCGGCCATGCGTATATTTGATGATGCGGACGGAGTCATGAACCTTTCTGTGAGGGATGTTGACGGAGAGATTCTGGCGGTAAGCCAGTTTACGCTTTATGCCTCTACGGTTAAGGGAAACAGACCGTCTTATATTAAGGCAGCAAAGCCCGATGTTGCGGTATCGCTGTATGAGAAGTTCCTTTCAGCACTGGAAAAAGAACTGGGAAAACATGTTGGCAGAGGTGTCTTCGGTGCGGATATGAAGGTGTCGTTGCTGAATGATGGCCCTGTAACGATAATAACAGATTCTAAATTGAAATTTTAAGACATATGGACTACTTGATTAAATACGGTTATACTCCGAACCCGGAGGCTATTGCCAGAGCGTTGGAGATTATTGCCGCAAATCTTGAGAATGTGGCATCGGAGCAGGTGTACAAGGATTGCTTCTCTATGATGGACCTTACGACCCTTAAGACTGATGATACTCCGGCATCTGTCGTGAAGCTTGTGAACAAGGTCAATGCATTTAATGATACCTACCCTGAATGGCCTCTTCCGGCTTCAGTCTGTGTGTATTCAAACTTTGCCAGGACAGTAAAGGAGACAAGGAAGAAGGATTTCAACATCACTGTGGTATCAGCATGCTTTCCGTCGTCACAGAGTTTTCTTGAAGTGAAGCTCAAGGAGTGCGAGATGGCTGTGGAGCAGGGTGCGGACGAGGTTGATATCGTGCTTGCTCTCAACTCTTTCCTTGCTGGTGATTATGAAGCTGCTGCAGAGGAGATCCGTCAGGTGCGCAAGTGCATCGACGAGGTTGCCGGCCGTCAGGGACGTAAGGTACACCTCAAGGTCATCCTTGAGACAGGACTTCTCAGGACTCCGGAACGTATTGCCCAGGCTTCATTCCTTGCTATAGAAGCAGGCGCAGACTTCATCAAGACTTCAACAGGAAAGGTGGATGTGAATGCTACTCCTGTCGCTGCCTATGTGATGTGTGAATGTATCGCTAAGTATTACGCCGTTACCGGCAAGAAGATCGGATTCAAGCCTGCAGGTGGCATTTCATCCGCTGCTGATGCCCTTTGCTACTACTCTATCGTAGCATCAATACTCGGCAAGGAGTGGCTGAACAAGGAGTTCTTCCGTTTCGGTGTAAGCCGTGTCGCTAACAGCATACTTTCAGCTGTAGAACAGAAAACGGTATCATATTACTAGAAAATTTGTTTGATTTTTATAAAAAATCGAACAAATTTTAGATGTAAAATCGCCCTTTCAGGTATCTGGAGGGGCGATTTTCTTAAATAGCCGCATACTTTTTCGGTATGCGGCTATTTCTGTAGAACTTTGCCTCCGTAATTAAAACATAATGTTATGAGAGGTAAAATCAGACTGATGCTCATGGCTCTTGTGTTGATGTCATGCAGCGGTAAGGGAATCGATCCTGAAGATGTGCCGGACAATCTGTACGGCAGGAACCTTTCCCATGAAAAGATTGTCTTGGGGGCTCGTCTGGAGAATCCTTACAAGACGGAAAACATTACTAAGGCCCTCCATGCCTTGTATCCGACAAAGGCAGACAGGGTGGATGTCAGGACTACCGATATCTATGTGCGGTTCCTTCCTAAGACAGAAGAACAGCTGGCTGTTCTGGAAGAGATGGAACTTAAGATGATGGACCATCCTCTGGATTACGAGATTCTGGAAGATGGCGACTGGTATCATGATCCGGAGATTCCTGATGACATGATAACATGGCAGTATGCAGTTGTCCCCCATGATTTTGTCTTCCCGGAAATGGAATATGAGATTATAGATGAGTGCCATATTTCCGAGAATGATACAGGTACAAGGGCAGAAGACGGCATCGACTGGGAGGCGGTTGAACGTCAGGCATATGTTATGACAGGAAATTCAGAATACCTGCTTCCTGATACCAAGGCGGAAAAGGTCTATCCATCCGGAAGGATAATGATACTGGATGAGGAAGCGGACGGCGGAAAGCCTGTCGGTGTGAAGGGCGTACGGGTGTCATGCAATTCATTTGTCAAGTTCGCACATGCGTATACTGATGAAGACGGATATTACAAGATGAATAAGAAGTTTTCCGCGAAATTGCGTTACAGGCTTGTGTTCGAAAATGAGAAGGGATTTTCCATAGGTTTCAATCTGATTCTGGTGCCGGCTTCGACTTCAACTCTCGGAAAGGCATCTCCCGACGGAGTGAATCTTATTGTCAGCAAGGAATCCGAAAGCAAGCTTTTCAAGAGATGTGTCGTCAATAACGCCGCCTATGATTATTATGTCCGCTGTTCTCCGGCAGACATGGCACTGTCTCTTCCTCCAAAAGACCTGAGAATCTGGATTTTCCATAAACTTCAGGCCAGCAGCGCCCTTATGATGCATCATGGTGCGGTACTGGATATGTCCATGGTTTCGTCATTTCTTGGAGATTTCGCTCCGTTGATAAAGCTGTTTCTTCCGGATCTTACCATCGGTGTGAAAGGCCGTGATGATTATGCGTCAATATATGCCGAAACATGCCATGAACTGGCCCATGCAAGCCATTTCTCAAAAGTGGGTACGGGCTACTGGAACAAGTATATCCTGTATGTTCTGGGTTCATATATATCTACAGGAGGAATGACCTATGGAGATGGCAGCGGAATGAATGCAGGGTATTGTGAGGTCGGAGAGATGTGGGCGTATTATCTGTCCTCAAAGATGTTTCAGGACAGATATGGAGGTGATTATCCTGCGTTCGGAAGTTCTTACTGGTTCTATCCTCAGATCCTGCATTATATTGAGGAGCTAGGAGTTGAGTGCCGGGAGATATTTTCATTGTTGACGGATTCCGTTACCTCATGTGATGTCCTCAAACGTGCGATGATTGCATCTTTTCAGGATAAATCCGATGCAATAGAACTCATATTCAACAGATATATGTAAATATGAAAGCGGGTTTGAAACTGATATGTGCCGTGATGATATCCTTGTTCTGCCATGATGCGGATGCTCAGACTTTCAGTGTGTCCACCGATCTTCTGGGCTATGCGAGACTGGGTACGATGAATATCGATGCATCATATGCTCTATCACGTCGTTGGAGCCTTGTGGCAGGGGCACGATACAATCCTTTCACATTCCGCTCAGGAGATCCTGAAAGACAGTTTCAGAGTCGTCAGCAGTCGTATTCGGTCGGGATGAGGCTCTGGCCCTGGCATATATGGTCAGGGTGGTGGTTTGCAGGAAAGCTCCGTTATCAGGAATATAACGAGGGAGGTATCATATCCCGAAAGACAGAGGAAGGGGACAGATTCGGTGCCGGAATCTATGCAGGATATACCCATATGCTTTCACCTCATTTCAATCTTGAATTCGGGGTGGGGCTATGGGCCGGTCTGGCGGCATACCGGCAGTATTCCTGCCCGGTATGCGGACTGACCATGTCGTCAGGGAACAAGTTCTTCATGCGCCCGGATGATTTCATCATATCGATTGCTTATGTGTTCTGATATGAAACTGACGCTTGTTTTCGTCGCTTTACTGATGGTGTCATGTACTTCATCCAGAATTATGCAGAGCATACGTTCCGGCGAAGTCAGGATGGACATATCTGTGCCTGATGAAAAGCCTCTTGATGACGGAACTGACAAGGAGGTCAAGATCGACAGCATAAGGAGCGACCTTTCGGACGGACCGATAATCATGAATGCCATAAAGGACAGCGAAACAGGTGAGATGGTCGCTACTGATGTGATCAATGCCTCTACTGTAGTCGCCAGGTTCCGGAATGTGGCGGAAAGGGGAGGATATGTGTCGATAAGTTTTGATGTGACCGTTCCGTCAGAGATGTCCTCTTCGCAGTGGCAGCTGAAACTGTATCCTTACATGAGGATTCAGGAGGACACGTTGGGACTGGACCCCCTTTATATTACAGGAGAAGGGTACAGGAAAGGACAATTGAGGGGATATCAGCGATACCGTGAGTTTCTCTCGTCCATAATCACCGACACGACTGATCTTGTGCGGATAGGACAGCTGGAGATATTTCTGGAACGTCATTATCCGGAAACCTATGCGATGAAGAATGATACTTCACTCATATCTGATCCTGTGGCGCGCAATCTCTTCGGAGTGACCCAGTACGATGCGCTGAAGCATTATACAAGACATATGAGAGTATGGGTGAATGAGCGGAGGAAGGCCAGGCGAGGACTCATGTATGAACGATATGTAAGAGATCCGATTGTCACAGAAGGAATACGGCTTGATACGGTCCTGACTGCCTCCGACGGCGATTTCATATACCGGTACATGCATACGTTCCGCAGCCGTCCCGGCCTGAAGAAGGTCATGGTAAATCTTACGGGAGAGATCTATGAGGCTGGAGAATGTATTCAGGCTTTGCCGCTCCCGGAGGAACTGACCTTCTATATCAGTTCATTGTCATCTATGGCAGACATGACTCCTAAATACAGGATGATCGTTCTGGAAAGGAATGTATATGACAATACCAAGGCATTGATAGATTTTGCGAAGGGAAGCCATGTCATAGACACGTCCCTGGCGGATAATGCATCTGAACTGGAGAGGATAGTCCGATGTATCGGGGATGTAGTGTCTCGGAGAGAATATGTACTGGATTCGCTTGTGGTGAAGGCTTCATGCTCTCCAGAAGGGTCATATGTGCTCAACAGCCGTCTTGCTGCAGCGAGGTCGGAATCGATCAAGGATTATATCTGGGATCATGTCCCGGAGGAATGGCGCGACAGCGTGAGGACTTCTCATGTCCCGGAAAACTGGGAGCAGCTTAAGCTGATTGTAGCACATGACACTGTTATGGAAGATGCGTCGCGCCTGAAGATTCTTTCTGCTGCTGACGACCTTCGCAGACCGGATGAAGCGGAAAGGAAGCTGTCACTCATGCCGGAATATCGCTATCTGCGTGAAAAAGTCTACCCACAGCTCCGCAGTGTGAGCTTTGACTTTCATCTCCATCGCGCAGGAATGCAGAAGGATACGATACATACTACGGAACTTGATACAGCTTATATGGCCGGTCTGGAGGCCTTGAGGAATCTTGATTATAGGAAGGCTGTGGAAGTCCTCCGTCCATACAGGGATTATAATTCAGCATTGGCCTTCATGTCCGCAGAATATAATCACTCTGCATTGGATGTGCTGGACGGTCTTGACGACAGAGATTCGCGAGTGTGTTATATGAAGGCCCTCATATTGTCGCGACTGGGGGCAGAGGATGAGGCCATGAAATATTTCGAACTGGCTCTGACTTATGACCCGTATCTGGAATATCGGGCCAATCTTGATCCGGAGATGTCAGTGCTTGTGAAACGGAGACATTCTAGGAACAATTAAATATAATAAGTTATGAACAGAAAGTTTTTTTGTGCAGCGATGCTATTGTCTGCGTTGCTGTCGTGTGAGAAGAAGGATAATGACATGACGACAGCCATGAAAGAGACGACATCCTTGAAAATCATGCTTGATTCAGAGACGACAAAGGTATCCGGTGCCGGTGGAAATGAGGAAAAGGCAGTTTCCGGTTATCAGGTGCTGGTGTATGACATGTCCAGCAGAATGCTCGAGGCTTATGAGACTCCGGATCCTTCAGCGGTCAGTGTAAACATCCAGTGTACTACCGGACCAAAGGAAGTTGTCGTGCTGGCCAATGCGCCGGATGTCAGCGGAGCAGTGTCGTTTGATGCCTTTATGAAAACGAAGTCGCTCCTGGCTGACAACAGTGTGGGAAATCTGGTCATGGAAGGTCATGCATCAGCAGATCTTACTGCAGCAGGAGGAACTGTGACGATAAATATCCGGAGAATTGTCGCCAAAGTGGTATTGGATGCCGTCAATGTGGATTTTGAACTGGATACCTACGATCATATGGATTTCATTCTGAAGAAGGTGTATCTGACCAATGTGGCCGGTGACAAGAGCTATCTGGCAGAGACTGCTGATCCGTCATCGTGGTACAATAAGATCGTACGTACGCAGTCACCAGAAGTGGATGCTCTTGTGTATGACGAGATCTCAGGTGTGAATCTCAAGGAATACAAGACGTATTCTGTGAAGCATCATTTCTACTGCTATCCGAATCCCTATGTGGATGATAACTTTGCACCGGACCATTGGAGCCCTCGCCCTACCCGTATGGTTATCGAGGCTATGCTCGGAGATGTCCTGTATTACTATCCCATATCACTTCCGGAATTGAAGCAGAATACAAGATACCATGTGACACTTGATGTCATTCGTCCTGGTGCAACCAGTCCGGAACAGGATATGGATAAATATGCCGCTACATTCAAGATAAACATTGAGGAATGGAAAGGACCGGAAAACGTTACAGAGACCATCTGACGGCTCTTCTGATGTCGGGAGCCATTGCCTTCGCTTCTGCCTGCTCGGTAAAGGAAGACAGGGCCCCCTGTCCGTGTATGCTGGACATTGATTTCAGATGCCCGGATGCGGCTGATGCCGGACATGTCGGACTGGTTGTCCTGTCGCCGGATGAGGTGATATGGAAGGATACGGTAGATATTGTGAGGAATGGTGACGGTTATCAGGTTCCTGTACCACGGGACAGGCTTCACGTGAGGGCATGGACGGGAGCAGAAGACCTGGCTTCTGAGGCCGGTCTTCTGATTCCTCCCGGACAGGATTGCCCAAGGGTATATATGCACGATTCGGATGTACGTACAGACGGAGAATATTTCCATGAGGATGTCGTGTTGAGGAAGAACCATTGCGTGATGACTCTTCTGACAGAAGGTGAAGGACGGATTTCATCTGCACTCATGCTCAAGGGTAATGTCGCCGGGTATGATGCCCGGGGACTCCCTGTTCAGGGTGACTTTGAGTTCCTTCTGGAAGATGACGGACTTGAAGAAGGGTATGTCGCTGTCCTGCCCAGGCAGACCGATGCTTCACTTATGCTGGAAGTGAATGACGGAAAGGGAAATCTAAAGGCATTTGCCTTAGGCCGTTATATAGTCTCGAGCGGATATGACTGGATGGCTCCTGACCTGGAGGATGTGACTGTAACGATTGATTATACGCTGACTGAAATCCGGCTTGTGGTCAGTGGTTGGGAAAGTGTATACAGGTATGATGTCGAGATATGATAAATAGGAATAAAATTTGTTATATTTCAAAAAACATTTTATATCTTTGCATCCACTTTCTGACGCGGATGTGGTGAAATGGTAGACACGCTCGTTTCAGGTGCGAGTGCTTCACGGCGTGTAGGTTCGACTCCTATCATCCGCACT
>JAZNAW010000115.1:0-3396 GCA_045586745.1 Candidatus Cryptobacteroides sp. | reverse complement strand
ATTAATCAACACAAAAGAGGGTGCCATTTACTATGACACCCTCTTTTATGTTTCAAACAATGTTTCAAAAACGGCAAAATTCAAAGAAAAGTTATATTTTTGCAACAGAAACACTGAAACATCGGCCCATATGAAACATTTGAGATTACTAATCGCAATATTGCTGCTTATTTCGGCAACATCGGCAAAAGCACAGACAGCACGCCTGTACACCTCTGCAGACGGCCTTGCAAACAGCCATATCTACGACATTTTCCAGGACAGTAAAGGCTTCATATGGATATCGACGGAAAATGGACTGTCCAAGTTCGACGGAATGAAGTTCTCGACTTTCAGATACGACAGCTCGAACGAAAACACCATAGTGAGCAACACGATACGCACGGTCTACGAAGACAGCAGGGGAAGATTCTGGGTCGGGACTTCAGCAGGTCTCCAGATATTCGATACGGAATACAGTACGTTCACAAAAGTCAACCTTGAAGACTGGAGCGTACCGGATTCAGACCAGCACATCATCTCTATCATGGAGATGAAGATCATGGGCAAGGTCAGAATACTTGCAGCCACATCTGGACACGGCATATACATCATCGACGCTGACAGCCATAGAATAGACCTCGACCAGCAGAACACCCTTAACAAGATGCTTCCGTCCAAATTCATCGAGAACACTTTCATAGACAGCAAGGAAAGGCTTTGGGTGACGACGGATCTGGGTGGCTTGAACATCTTCGACATGAAGAGCCTGACGGAGATAAAGAACATATGGGGAAACGGACTGTCTAAAGAATCCGGAGACACATTCAACTCATTCACAGAAGAGATTCAGACCGGCAATATATATATAGGATCATCCAGCTTCGGAATCCTCGTCTACGAAGAGTCGTCCGGAAAAATACGCAAGTCCCGAGGCCACTCCGGCGGAGAATACAGCATAATGTCCATGACAGCCAACAACATCGCGCCGAGGTATGGAGAAAGAACCTGGCTTGTCGGCACCGAAAACAACGGCATCAAGCTGTTCAACGCCAATTCCGAGAGCATCAGGGACATACGCATATCCAACGTCCCTTTCAACACATCAGGATGGAAGGTACAGTGCATGGAGGAAGACAGCCAGGGGAACGTATGGATAGGGGCTATACAGAAGGGAGTTCTGATAATACCTAAATCCATGTACGGATTCAGGCATATTGACTTCAACAAGACGGAAAACGGCGGACACGGAAACATAAGCGTGACATCAGTGGTTTCAGACGAAGAAAGAGACTGCCTGTGGGTCGGGACAGACGGAGGAGGTATATTCCAGACCGACAGGTTCAGCACATTCGCCAACATCACAGAAGACAATTCAAGACTGACCAACAACTCCATAATGTCCCTTGCATTGGACAAGAGAGGAACCTTATGGGTCGCCACATATCTGGACGGTCTGTTTTCATATAGTCCGGAACGCGGAGTCAGAGCATTCAGAGACCAGGAGAAAATAGGTAACGAAAAGACCTACACACTGGCATACGACTATGAAAAGGACGTCCTCTACGTAGGAACTCACGGAAACGGCTTCTCGATGATAGATGCAGCCAAGGAAAAGTTGTTGAGGACATGGGACGAAGACGACGAATACAAATGGATAAGCTATCTGTCGATGGACAGCTCCGGTCTGCTATGGATAGGTACATACAACGGTCCTATGGCATATGACAGCAGCACGGACAAGCTTACTATGTACGAACTTGTAAAGGACAAGTCCATACGTGTGAACTCGATATTCGAAAGTAGCGCGGGAGATATATGGATCGGCACAGGCGAAGGTCTGGTAAAAATGGACAGGGCGACCAGGGAAAAGATAATGTACACTGAAGAGGAAGGCCTAGCATGTAATTCAGTATCGGGAATTCTTGAGGACAACGAAGGAGACCTGTGGATATCCACCTTCAACGGCTTGTCACGCCTTGACCATGAATCAGGCACTTTCAAGAATTTCTATCAGCACGACGGACTGCAGGAAAACGAATTCAACGTCAGAGCCGCATACGAGTCAGCAAGCGGAAGGATGTATTTCGGCGGTATAAACGGCCTCACGGCATTCAGTCCGCAGTATGTGGAAAGGCATAAGACCCCCGTACCGCCTCTGTACCTGTCCAATCTGAGCGTAATGAACGAGGACATAAAGTATGACCCTTTTAAAGGCAAGGACAACATACTTGACAAACATATATCGGAAGCGACGATGATTACCCTCCCGAATCAGGCCAACATGTTCTCATTGGAATTCTCCGTATTGGAATATACCAACCCGAAGAAGATCTCGTACGAATACATGATGGAAGGGCTGGAAAGATCATGGAACAGGACCCTGGCCGGGTCGCAGACCGCCACATACACAAATCTACCTTCCGGCAGGTACAGGATGAAGATAAAGGCATTCTACGAAGGAGAACCGGATGCATTCTCATATAAGGAGATCGGCATAAGGATACTTCCGCCATGGTATATGACCGTCTGGGCATGGATAGTATACACGATATTGGGATTGCTGGCGGTAATGATGATCGTCAGACAAAGGAACAGAAAGATCGCCCTGAAGCAGAAGCAGGAAGAGTCCCAGATGAAGGAAATGAAGCTTCAGATGTTCACGAACATCTCGCATGAGATCCGCACTCCGCTCACTCTTGTCATGAATCCTCTGAAGAAGATGAGGGAAGAGGAACGCGACCCACGCCAGAAGGAGCTTTATAACCTGATGTACCGCAACAGTCTGCGCATCCTCAGGCTTGTAAATCAGCTGCTTGACATAAGAAAAGTGGACAACGGACAGATGAAGATGCATTTCCTCGAGACGGATGTAGTATACTTCATCAAGGATATCATGCAGTCGTTCGAAAACCTCGCAGTAAACCGAGGAATCAACTTCCAGATCGAGCCTGCGAATGAGGTAATAAACCTCTGGATCGACCAGGGAAATTTCGACAAGGTCATATTCAATATTCTCTCTAATGCGTTCAAGTTCACGCCGGACAGCGGATCGGTGAAGATAAGCATAAGCGAACCGACACCTAATCACGGAGTCCTGGACGCATATATAGATAACTATGTGGAATTCATTATAGAGAACAGCGGAGAGCATATCGAGGAGAAACACTTCGAAAAACTGTTTGACAGGTTCTATCAGGTCGACATCAGAGATGCGAAGATGGGATCGGGAGTGGGCCTCAATCTCGCAAAGCTCCTGGTGGACCTGCATCATGGCGAGATTTCTGCTTTCAACACAGAAGCCGGCGTGGCATTCCGCATCAGGATTCCGGTCGGATGCGGCCATCTTACCGCAGATGAAATGACAAAGCCTCAGAACCATAAGGACCTGTATACAAAGAATCCGATCATTTCAGA
>JAZNAW010000114.1:0-2966 GCA_045586745.1 Candidatus Cryptobacteroides sp. | reverse complement strand
TTGAGGATGATGACCTGCTTCTGTGCCGCAGCCCATTCTCCTTCCTCAAAACCGATACCTTCTACAAGACTTACCCTTACCCCAGCCATCATGTGCTTGAAACCGAGGTGGATGACTGCAGCTGTAGGCGCGTTGTCCTCTGACTTGCCCCAAAGGAAGTCACTTGCCTCATAACCTCCCATCTGGCCGTTTGCCGCCTCTCTTCTCTGGTCCTTCTCTACCTCGAAAGAATAGTTCTCCACATCTTCAGGCGAGCCCCAAGGGTAATAGCCGTAAAGGTCGATATGGGTCTTCTTGTCCTTCCAGTATATCTCGTAGGCAGGAGTCCATTTGTATGCGGCCTCGTCGAATGTGAAACGAAGGTTGTCGGCACGGTTGCCCTCGTTCTGAAGAGTGCCCGGAGTATCTCCGTCGTAGTCCACGACATAGATTCCGACAACGTCTCCGTCGCAGAATCCTGTGTCGTTTGCCCTTGTCGCATATTCCTGGTTTATGTTTCCGGAAATTACGATGGGCTTCTTTTCCATATCTTCAACGACCGGGTCGAATGACGGTTCGTTGAGGGAGCATGACACGGCTGATGCAAGAACAACCGCTCCGATCATATGTTTAAAATACTTCATATTCATTTCGTTTTAAAGATGTCTCGACTTCGCTCGACATGACAATTTAATCCAACGTACCGCCGAAGTCGGTGTCGTCAGTCTCCCAGCCGCCGATGCCGATGTTTACACCTTCACCGATTCTGTTGACTGTGACAGTACATTTGTGCTGCTTGTTCGACTGGAATGAAATGGTCTGGACGAGTGAATACTCCCTGTCTCCTACTGTAATCTTTATGAGTTCGGTACCGACGATGTCCTGAGGAACGACAAGAGCCCTCCAGTATCCGTTCTCCTTATAAGGAACCATATTGCCTGCACTTCCGTCTGCGGTTACCTTGCCTGTCGCAAGGTCCATCTTTGCAGATGTCTTCACTCCTGTGATGGTTACCGAGATTTCTTCGGCCGCAAGACTCTCTTCAGTATAACCCTGACCCGGCTTTACATAGATGAGGATGTTGCTCATCGCGTGCTTTGTAGTGATCTTGACAGGATCTGCTGAAGGCTTTGCACCTTCTGTCTTTCCCCAGAGAAGTTCGCTTGCCTTATAGTCTTCGAGGGACGACTGGTCTGCCTTTACCGTAAAAGGAAGAGCGCTGATGTCACTCACTGTCTGAACGTATGGATAATAGCAGTAGAAGTCAGCCGGAGTAGTGTCATCTTTCCAATATACCGGACTGTCGGGATTCCATGTAGAACCGTTGAATGTGTACTTGACGTTGTCAAGATGATTGCCGGATCCTGCAAGAGTGCCGGCGGAACCATTGACGTAGTTTACCGTGTAGATACCGACCTTATCGCCGTTTTCATAGCCGCTGTCGGTCGCTTTGGTGCTGATATCCGTACTGAGATTGATAGGAATCCTGACCTCTTCTACAGGGGGTGGCGTAGGTCCCGGTTTCTGTTCAGGCTCCTGTTTCTTGCAACTGCCCAGCATGACAGCCATGGCAGCAACGATAAAAAGAATCTTTCTCATGATTATGTGGTTATTGATTTGTCCGACAAATGTAACCTCTTGTCCGGGCCCTTTCAAGTTCATATTGGTTCATTTGCTGCAACAGCCTAAAGTTAGGCATTAAAAGAAGAAAATCAAATAATATCATTATAATAAAAGTTATAATAATAAAAATTATAATTATATTTACCTGTGATAAAAACAGAATGGTTATGAATCCGTTTATAATTACAGGCAGATATGTGGCGCCGGAGTATTTTTGTGACAGACGGAAGGAGACTGCCGAACTTGTATCCAATGTCGGGAATTGGAGGAATACGATACTGATCTCATTAAGGAGAATGGGAAAGTCAGGACTTGTATCCCATCTGTATAGTCAGGACTGTATAAGAAGAAACTATGAAACTTTCTTCATAGATATATACGATACCGCCAACATTGAGGAATTCGTTCTTCTGCTCAGCAAGGATATAGCCTCCAGACTCCAGTCTAAAGGCCTCCGGATGCTTGAGAGATTCATCTCTGCTGTCAATACCGTGAAGATATCATTCGGCATGGATCCCCTTACAGGCATGCCTTCTGTGGACATGTCCCTGAACGACATCACCGATCCGCTTAAGACGCTGGAACAGATATTTGCTTATATGGAAGATTCAGAGAAGCCGTGCATAGTGGCGGTTGATGAGTTCCAGCAGATTGCTGATTATCCGGACGGACATAAGGTGATTGCAAAACTCAGGACCTTGGTCCAGTCGTGTCGTCAGACGCGTTTCATCTTTGCCGGAAGCAACCGAAGGATGATGAGCGATCTTTTCAACAGCCCTTCCGAACCCTTCTTCATGAGTTGCACACCGATCCATCTTGGACCTATTTCGCGGGAAGCATACACGGAGTTCGTAAGCCGGCATTTCGAGTCGGCTGGAAAGGGAATCTCTCCGGAATGCGTCGAATATGTTTATGATCTTTTTGATGGTCATACATGGTTCGTCCAGTATGTATTCAACCGCCTGTATGAAATGACCGACGATCATGGTCTGGCCACGGTCGAGGCTGCCCATGATGCCATAAAGTATATACTTGAGATATTCTCACCTTCGTTCCAGGAGATCTTCGTGAGAATGTCAGAGCGTCAGAGGTCGCTTCTTGTAGCCATTGCAAAAGTTGACAAGGTCGCATCTCCTACCGGTGTTGAATTCATAACCCGCCATGGTCTGCGAAGCGCAAGTGCCGTGCAGGGTGCTTTGAAGCCATTAATGAAAGATGAGACAATATCCTATGTGAACGGACACTATCTCATCTCAAACCGTTTCTTTTCACTATGGCTTGCCAGAAGGTACTGATCATTTCCTACGTCTCTTCCTTGCGTATCGCTTCTTGCGGCGGGCTTTTCTGACATATTTGATGACGAC
>JAZNAW010000113.1:0-13736 GCA_045586745.1 Candidatus Cryptobacteroides sp. | reverse complement strand
ACGGCAAGCTCACAGGTATGGCATTCCGCGTTCCTACTTCTGACGTTTCAGTTGTTGACCTTACTGTAGTTCTCGAGAAGGCTGCTACAATGGAGGACATCTGCGCTGCAATGAAGGAAGCTGCAAACGGTGAGCTCAAGGGTATCCTTGGTTACACTGAGGACGCAGTTGTTTCAACTGACTTCCGCGGTTGCTCAAACACTTCAATCTTCGACGCTAAGGCTGGTATCAGCCTCGACGCTAACTTCGCTAAGGTTGTTTCATGGTATGACAACGAGTGGGGTTACTCAAACAAGGTGCTTGAGATGGCTCGCGTAATCGCAAAGTAATCTGAATTTTTTCAGCATTATGAGCTGCTCCTGATGAGGGAGCAGCTTTTTTTGTTATATTTGCGCCGGATTAGTAGTCAGTGTATAATGAAGAATTTCAGTAGGGGAGAATGCCCGTCGTGGTGGGTGTCACTCATTCCTTTTATCGTGCTTGTGGCGACGCTGGTCGTGGTCATCAAGGTGTTCGGGGCTGATGCCCTCGAAGGAGGCAGTCAGGTGTCTCTTCTGTTTGCAGCAGGAGTCGTGATTGCCATTTCAATGATATTCTATAAGATTCCATGGCATAGGTTCGAGGAGGCGATTCTGGATAATATCCGTTCTGTGGGTACTGCCATAATCATTCTGCTTCTTATCGGTGCGGTCGCAGGCTCATGGATGGTGAGCGGTGTCGTTCCTACCATGATATATTATGGCATGAAGGTGATCTTTCCTTCCGTATTCCTGTTTGCGACGTGCGGAATATGTGCCTTGATTTCAGTCATGACAGGCAGCTCCTGGACAACCATTGCGACAGTCGGTGTGGCTCTGGTCGGTATCGGCACATCGCAGGGATATGATCCGGGCTGGATTGCAGGTGCAATCATCTCCGGAGCATATTTCGGAGACAAGGTGTCGCCATTGTCGGATACTACTGTGCTTGCCTCTTCTTCTTCCGGCACCCCATTGTTTACTCATATAAAGTATATGTTGGTGACTACAGTGCCGTCTTTCGTGATTGCAATGATTGTATTCCTCGTTGTCAGTCTTATGCATGAAGTGCCTGATTCAGCGGGAGTTGCGGATTTTTCACATGATCTTGCATCTGCCTTCAACATATCTCCATGGCTGCTTCTGGTTCCGGTCCTGACAGGTATTCTCATCTCTCGTAAGGTACCGGCAATACTGACCTTGTCGGCAGCTGCGCTTATGGCCGGCCTGGCTGCCATCGCATTCCAGCCCCATGTAATCGGGGCTGTAGCAGAAGGCGGCATGCCGGACAGTCAGCAGTCACTCACATTTCTGAATGGATTCAAAGGCATGTTCATATCCTATTATGGCTCTACTGCCATCGATACAGGAAATGAGGTGCTCAATGAACTTGTGTCGACAAGGGGTATGACGGGAATGCTGAATACGATATTCCTCATCATATCTGCCGTCACTTTCGGTGGTGCGCTTGTGGGAAGCGGCATGCTTAAGAGTCTGACAGATATGCTGACGCGTTACATCAGACGCCGTGTGACCATGGTTGCATCTACGGTCGGAACAGGTATCTTTGCGAATATGGTTACAGGTGACCAGTATCTTTCTATAATCCTCACCAGCAGTCTGTACAAGAAGCTTTACGATGAGCGAGGATATGAAAGCAGGCTTCTGAGCCGTTCTGTGGAGGATTCGGCCACTGTCGTGTCTGTGCTTATTCCTTGGAACTCATGTGGTATGACTCAGGCGACTGTGCTCAAGGTGAGTACCATGACTTATCTCCCATATTGCCTTTTCAATATCATTTCTCCATTAATGTCTGTATTTATAGCTCTGATAGGCTATAAAATTGTCAGGAAATCAAAATAGTTTGCTATATTTGTACGTTAGTCCTTAGGGATTTGGACTTAAAATTGGATTGTACTGAAATACTAAATTTTATAATTATGAAGGAATTGAAAGGAACAAAGACTGAAGCTAATCTTCAGACAGCTTTTGCGGGTGAGTCAATGGCCCGTAACAAGTACACATATTATGCGTCAAAGGCAAAGAAGGACGGCTATGTTCAGATAGGCAAGCTTTTCGAGGAGACTGCAAACAACGAGAAGGAGCATGCAAAGATCTGGTTCAAGCTTCTCCACGGAGGCGAGATGCCTGATACTCCTGCCAACCTTCTTGACGCTGCAGAAGGCGAAAACTACGAGTGGACAGACATGTATGCAGGTTTCGCAGTAGAGGCTCGCGAAGAGGGATTCGAGGAGATAGCTGTGCTTTTCGAGAAGGTTGCCGCTATCGAGAAGATGCACGAGGAGCGTTACCGCAAGCTTCTTGCGAATGTTGAAGGCGGACTTGTTTTCTCACGCGACGAGGATATGATGTGGGAGTGCTCTAACTGCGGACATGTAGTGATTGGTAAGAAGGCTCCTGAACTCTGCCCTGTATGCAAGCATCCAAAGAGCTACTTCATGATCCATCCGACTAACTATTAGTAGCATATATGTGATAATGATAACGGGCGACCTTCAAGGCCGCCCGTGTGTTTTATTGGTGACTTTTCCAGCATTTGTACGCTTCCTCCGGATCGATGTCCTGAAATTCGCAAGCATCTTTGATTGCCTGTATGACTGAATTTTCAGAATCGTCTACGTGGCGGTCTGAAATGCCGACTGCAATCAGAAATCCTGAGATGAATTTCTTGCTGTATGAGTTAAGCGATCGGAGTGCTTCTGCCATGGCTTCATTGGTCATGACTTGTGCTACTTCCAGTATATGAGATATGCGACTTTGAGGAGTATTCAATACAGTGAATAATTTATTCATTTCAGCAACCTCGTTCTCATGATGCTGTCCGTCAGCAACTGTTATGTAACCGGCGGCCTTCATTGCAGCCGCCAACTGCTGGCCGTATATTTCCAGAGTCTCATCGGATTCTGTCTGCTCTGAAGAAGCCAGCCAGTCATGCCAAGCCTGTGTGTCCGGAACAGGAAATCCGCTGTCGTTCATCAGGATCATGAACATTACCGATTCAGGATCAGATACCTTACCGTCAGCGGCCATGACTTCAAACAATATATTGGACAATTCCTGCTTGGTGGTGTCATCAAGTTTCTTCAGGTTTTCGTAGTCTGCTTCCGTTTCTTCACCTGGTTTGATGTAGTACAGATTCATTATCTGTTCATGGGACATTTTAAAACGGTGAACGAACTTCGGCTCTAGTTTTGTCTCTAATACAACCGTTCCGTCTGAATCTATGATGGACACCATGATACGCATGAATGCCTGAATCTGGCTGTAGGTCATTCTCATAGGAAATTCGATTTTATTTACGGCTGATTCTCAATGAGAACAGAGCCGTTAGTATGTTCATCAGTATATATGCGGTAAAGGTAAGCAGGACAATATATGCCCAGTTGATCTTCAATATGAGAGTAACGATGGCAAAGATTGACACGATGCCGATGAAATAGAATCTGATGCGGTTGTATGCAGAACCTTTCTTGAACTTGAACGAGAACATCGGTATCTCGCAGACAAGAAGGAGAGCAAGCACGACTGATGCAATCGGAATCAGGTATTGGCCGTGCAGGAGGCCTGCCATTGACATGACGCCGTGGTCAGCCGCATAGATGAGCGATCCGCACCACATTGCGCATGCAGGCGTAGGAAGACCGAGGAAGTTCTCTCCCTGTCTGTCATCTACATTGAACTTTGCGAGTCGGAGAGCAGAGAAAACGACTATGATCAGCGGAATATATGACCAGAATCCGGTCATTCCGCCTTCAATGAGCCTTCTGTGCATCATCATCGATGGGAGCAGACCGAAGCTGATCAGGTCAGCAAGAGAGTCAAGCTCCTTTCCCATAGGGGAGTATGCGTTAAGCATCCTTGCTGCAAATCCGTCAAGAAAATCGCATACGGCAGCTGCAAGCATGAGATAGAAGGCGATGTTCAGTTCTCCCTGAAAAGTGAAAATCACACCCAGAGCCCCGCAAAGGAGGTTCATGGATGTGATAGTGTTAGGTATATGCCTGGTTATTCCCATAGCAACGTGTTATTTGATACCGAGTTTCTTTGCGATGTGCTTTGGAAGAGCATCCTTGTGAACGACGATGTTCATGGTCTTGTACTTCACGAATGTCTCGGATGCATACCAGATGCCCTTGTACTTTCCTGTTTCGCCCCATGAGTTCTTTACCATGAAGTAGTTGGTACCGTTCTGGTCCTTCGCAAGACCGTAGATGTGCATTCCGTGGTCGTCAGTTGTGGTCTTTCTGTCATAACCTTCCTGACGCATCTCCTGTGTTACAGTTACTTCTTCAGGGAGTTCTGCCTTTACTTCTTCCTTTGGCGCATCGGCCTTTCCTACCCAACGCTCCTGGTCAGAGCCGCTTGTTCTCTTTGCTTCGCCAAGCGCAACAGCAAGACCGTTACGTGTGAAACCGGTCTCACTTACGTCAGATCCCCAGGCGATGGTATATCCCTTGTCGATGGCATTGAACATGACCTCCATCATTTCGTCCATAGGAAGGTTGTATGCACTGTCCCAACGCCAGTTGTCGCAGACCTCGATGATGAACGGCTCATAGAATGGATGGTGAGTGAATGATGTGATATTCACATAGTCATCATAGTTGATGCCGAGGAAATCTCTGTATGATTCAGGGGTATATTCTACGCCGTCAACAGTGAATGTCTCAGGTACCTCTCCGAAATATGCATCGAGGATGCCGTCGAAACCGTTTACCCATGCAGTGGTAAGCTTTCCGTTAGGGTTCTTGCGTGCACCGTCTACATAACCCTTGAGTACAGCGTCGAGCTCATTCTGTTCAGGCATAGGCGTTCCATAGTTGAATCCCGAATAAACCTGCTGCGGTACGATGCCATAGTCGTCGATTACATGCAGAACATCTCCAAATGAAGAACCAGCTGCGAAATTGAGGTGTCCGTCGAGTCTTACATACTTGACTGCTCTGTCGTGGTATGACTTGCCGACAACGAACATTTCTGAAAGGTCTACTTCCATACCCTTGGTTCTGAGGATTTCAGATTCGATGAAAGAAAGTGCTGAGTAGCACCAGCATGTACCTGAACGGTTCTGGTTCTTTACTGAAGTGATCGGATTCTCCTTCACTGTCGTGAACTCATACTCAGGAGCCTCCTGAGCGAATGCTGCAGACGAAACGATTGCGAGTGCCGCTGCTGTAAGGATAAATTTGAAGTTCATAATATATAAAGATTTGTATAATTTTAAGGCCATATAATGCAAAGATAAGAAAAATATATGAGTATTCCATAGTTTTGAAACGTGTATGGCTGAATATCTCTTGGATTCTTTAACCAATCCAATTATATTTGTATGGGAATTTAAAATCTAATAATTATGTTAAAATCTTGGAGACTAGCGTTACTGGCTCTTGTATCCTTCCTGCCGGTAGCATGTGACAATGACGACACACCTGAGGTGAAGGATAGTGTAGCGATCAATGGCGAGACAGCCCTTGTATTCCAATACGGTGATACAGCTGACAAGACTGTTTCTTTCACTGCTAACGCAGACTGGACAGTGTCAAACGATGCAGAATGGTTTACAGTTAAGCCTGCAAGTGGAACAGCAGGTGAGAACCTTACACTTACTGTTTCTCTCAATGAGACTGAATCTGAAGTAGAGCGCACAGAAAATGTTGTAATTGCAGCAGGTGAGGCTACAGCTACATTCAGTGTAACTCAGAAGGCTATTATATATGCTGAAGATTTCGAGGTAAAAGGAAATCACAGGGTTGTTGCTGGTTATACGACCAATCTCTCTGTTGTTGAAACTCCGGAAGGAGGAAAGATGGATGCTCCTACATTTGAATCTTCTGATGAGGCTGTCGTAACAGTTGACGAAAATGGTGTAGTTACTGCTGTTGCAGTCGGCGAGGCTGTCGTTACAGTTACTGCAGGCGAGCTCGTAAAGGAGTTCTGGATGGAAGTTACCGAGGAATTCATTACTGACGGTGTAGGCAGAACATATACTTTCGCTGACCTTGCTGCAATCGAGTACTCAGGCGTTGTCAAGGAAGGTGACTCTTATGTGATCACTGCTGATTGGAACTTGTCAGAAACCGATGTATGGGCATTGGGTGATGCAAAGCGTGTGGTATTCAACGACGGTATCAGAATTTATGTTTATGGTATGGTTGACTTTGCTGCTACAGAGGAAGTTGTGTTTACAGCTGCTGAGGAAGCAGTTCCAGATCCAATCTATTTCTCTGGTGATGTTGAAGGATCAGGTGTATTTAAGAACATGACTCTTAACGGTATTCCAGTTCGCTATTTCGGTGTCAAGGACATGACTATCGAGAATTGTAAGTTCACAGGAATCACTGACCGCGAGCCTTGTATCAACCTTGGTGGAGACGGTCTGGTGACAGTAAGCAATTGCAAATTCATTGAGAATGCTTATCCTGCAATCGTAGGCGCTGCCAATATCACCACTCCGCTTATTTTCCAGGATAACTACCTTTACAAGAACTCTGCTGATGCAAGCAACCGTCCTCAGATCAACGTGACTGTAGCTGGTGACGGTGTCTGCAAGATCCTGAACAATATTGTCATCGGACCTGCTGAGATTACTAAGAATGGTGGTATCGCAGTTTCGAATCTTATGGGACTCTCAGGAGCCAACAAGGTTGAGATTTCCGGTAACGAAGTAAGCGATTGCCGTTATGGTATTACTCTTAATGGTGTGATGGATGCTGTAATCAACAACAATATCCTTAAGAACAACTGCTACGAGAGCAATCCTAATAACGGCGGAAGTGGTGTGAGCCTTTATAACAGCAATGGTGGTATGGTTGTTTACATGAGCGGTAACCATATCGAAGGCCACCTCTGGGGTATTACCAACATCGGTAATCCATCAACGGGAACCGGTCCTGTATTGAATATGGGTAACCTTACAGAGGGTGATGACTACAACCCAGGTGGTAACGTCTTCATCAATAACGGTAATAACGATGTATTGTACGATCTTTACAATAACTGTCCTATCGATGTAATGGCCCAGGGCAACAAATGGAATGTAGAGGTCCAGGATGAGGCAAGCATCGAAGAGGTTATTGTTCACAAGAAGGATATAGAGTCTCTCGGTCTCGTAACCTTCATGCCTGCAGCATCGGCTGAATAATTTTATTTTAATGATCGATATGGCAGCCGTCCGAACGGGCGGCTGCTTTTATTTTATATAAAGAAGTGATAACTTTGCCGACTGTATGAGGAGCATATTATATATTCATGGTATGGGCGGCGGTGCTGATTCGCGCATTCCCTCCATCCTTGCAGAGGCATTGGAGGGCAAGGCCGATGTGGTTGTGCGTACATATGATTTCGACCCGGAAGTAGCTTCAGTACAGATAGCCTCATGGGTAGATGAAGTCAGACCTGATCTTGTGATAGGTGAGTCGCTGGGTTCTCTTCATGCGATGAGGATAGGAGGACTGCCATTGCTCTTTGTCTCCCCGGCCTTGAATGCACCGGTGTATTTCGAACTGATGGCATGGCTATGTCTTATTCCGGGAATGACGCTTCTGTTCGACAGGATATATCGTCCACGTGAAGGTGACAGGCAAAGACTCCATTTCACCTTCAGTACATTGAGAAAGTATCGGTCTCATAGGAAAGTCGCATTAGACGCAGCTATCTCACGCGATAATCAGGAGGACTTTCTTGCCTTCTTCGGTACTGCTGATCATTATAGAAAGAGTGGTGTGGTCAGTCTGAAATCATGGAAAAAGCACTTCGGCGATACATTCCTGACCTATGAAGGTACTCATTTTATGGAAGAAGAGCATATATACGCTATGTTGGTTCCAAAAGTTTTGGATGTGTTGAATATTAAATAGAGAAACACAAATGTTTTTAGTTATAACATTTGTGTTTCATATGTTTTAGCCCTGATTCGGGCCATATTTTCGCCGATTTTCTAGATTGTTCTGCCTGGATAAGCCTTGAGACCTTCCTCGAGGATATGGAGAGCCTTCTTCATCTCATCCACTTCAAGAACATATGCGATACGGGCATGATTCTTTCCCTTGCCAGGTGTCTTGTAGAATGAAGCGGCAGGTGTGACCATCGTTGTTTCGTTGTCGATGCGGAATGTCTCAAGCATCCATCTTGAGAAATTCTCGGTGTCGTCTACCGGAAGTTCTGCGATAGTATAGAAAGCACCCATTGGAAGCGGAGTGAACACTCCCTCCATCTTGTTCAGTCCTTCGATCATGAAGTCTCTTCTCTTGATGTACTCCTCCTTGACAGCCTCGAAATACTCGTCAGGAGTGTCGAGCGCTCCGATAGATGCGTGCTGTCCGAGTACTGGAGGGCAGAGACGTGCCTGAGCGAACTTCATCGCAGCTGCCATCACATCCTTGTTGTGTGATACGATGCATCCTACTCGAGCGCCGCAGAGGTTATATCTCTTTGATACTGAGTCAATGAGAACCACGTTCTGGTCAAGGTCAGGAATGTTCATTGCAGAGAAGTGAGGCTCGTCTGTGTAGCAGAATTCGCGGTATACCTCGTCTGAAAGCAGGAAGAGGTCATGCCTGCGGGCGATTTCTCCGAGTGCCAGCATGCTTTCCTTTGAATACTGGGTTCCTGTAGGGTTACCTGGGTTGCAGACAAGGATTGCCTTGGTCTTTTCGGTGATAGCCTTTTCGAATTCTTCGATAGGAGGTATCTGGAATCCGTTTCTGATATCTGTAGGGATGGCCTTGAGTGTAAGGCCGTTCATGAATGCGAATGTGTTGTAGTTTGTGTAGAAAGGCTCGAGAACGATCACTTCATCTCCTGGATTACATGTGATCTCGAGGGCGAGGTTTACACTTTCACTACCGGCTACGGTGACAATCAGCTCGTCTACTGTGATGTCAATACCGATCTTCTTATAGTACTTTTCTACAAGACCCTTGCGGAGATCCATCAGACCTGCAGAATGAGAATAAGAGACATTTTCCTGATTGTAGTTTCTTACAGCGTTCAGTGCGCATTTCGGTGACTTTATGTCAGGCTGTCCGAGATTCAGATGGTATACCTTTACGCCCTGCTTCTTTGCTGCGTCAGCAAGAGGGACCAGTTTTCTGATTGCCGAAGCCGGCATCGCCTGTGCCTTGTTGGAAATTGTAGCCATTTTATTATATCTAATTGGATTGTTTGTTCTTTTTGTCCGGTCGAGCGCAAAGATAGACATTATTTTTAAGAAACTCTCCTATGAATTTATTATCTTTGTGCCCGACTTGAGAAATCCTGTTTTCGTATGGCAACTTTTAGAGAAAGGGCGCTGAATGAGGCTTCTGCCCATGGTACAGCACGATATTATGTTGAAGAAGGGCCGGTATCCGGTTATTTCGGACAGAATGTATTGGATCTTGACAAGATGCGCGGATATATGTCCCAGAAGGCATATGAAGCAGTGCTTGCATCTGTACAGTATGGTGCCAAGCTAGATCGAAGCGTCTCTGATGAGATTGCGGCCGGCATGATGTCCTGGGCTATCGAGATGGGAGCGACACATTATACGCATCTTTTTCATCCTCTGACAGACTCTACCGCCGAAAAGCATGAGGCTTTCATCAAGTTCAAGGATGGAAAGGCTTTCGAGAAATTCAACGGAAGCGCTCTTGTACAGCAGGAGCCTGACGCTTCCAGCTTCCCTACAGGAGGTTTGAGAAACACTTTCGAGGCGCGTGGATACTCTGCATGGGATCCGTCGTCTCCTGTGTTCCTGATGGACGGAACTCTTTGTATTCCATCGGTTTTCGTGTCATATACAGGTGATGCGCTCGATACAAAGGCTCCGAATCTCAAGTCACTTCATGCATTGAGCGAGGCCGCCTCGAAGGTTGCTAGACTCTTTGACGGGAATGTGTCGTCAGTAAAGGTGAATCTCGGAATCGAACAGGAGTATTTCCTTGTAGACGAGTCGCTCTATAATTCAAGACCGGACCTGATGCTCTGCGGCAGAACGGTCATCGGTCATACATCTGCGAAGGACCAGCAGCTTGAGGACCACTATTTCGGTGCCATCCCTTCAAGGGTAAGTTCATTCATGAAGGATTTTGAGACAGAGGCATACAAGCTTGGAATCCTTCTTCAGACACGTCATAACGAGGTGGCTCCCAATCAGTTCGAGTGTGCACCTGTGTTCTGTGAGGCTACAAAGGCCATCGACCAGAACATGATGCTCATGATCGTGATGCAGAAGGTGGCCGAAAGACATCACCTCAAGGTGATTTTCCACGAGAAACCGTTTGACGGAGTGAACGGATCCGGAAAGCACTGCAACTGGTCGATCATGACTGATACAGGCGTCAATCTGCTTTCTCCGGGCTCGACTCCGACAAAGAACCTTCAGTTCCTCTCGTTCTATGCGTCAGCCCTGAAGGCTGTGCATCGCCACCATTATCTGCTGATGACTTCAGTGGCATCGTTGAGCAATTCATATCGTCTGGGCGGCGGAGAGGCTCCTCCTGCAGTGATGTCGGTGTTCTCCGGCTCAACACTCTACGGTGTCTTCCAGTCGATCCTCAATATGAGCGATGTAAAGGAATCTTCAGCTAATTCCCTGGAATCCATTAAGATAGTTAACTCCATACCGGAGATTTTCCCGGATAATACAGACAGGAACCGTACGTCCCCGTTCGCGTTTACCGGAAACCGTTTCGAATTCCGTGCAGTCGGATCGTCGCAGAATGTGGCGTCCGCAGTATTTGTCCTTAATTCTGTTGTGGCCGAAAGTCTGAACGAGTTCTGTGAAGCAGTTGAAGCTCTTGAGCAGGCAGGGGAGTCGCGTTCTTCAGCAGTCATGTCTGTTGTAAGAAGATTCCTTTCGGAGTCAAAGGACATCATGTTTGAAGGAAACGGATACAGCCGTGAATGGGAGCAGGAGGCAGAGGCAAGAGGATTGCGCGCAATCCGTAATGTACCGGAAGCATTTGAGGTATACCATGAAGAGAATACCGTCAAGATGTTTGACGGACTCAATGTATTGGCTCCTAACGAGATAGAGGCTCGCTTTGAAATCTTTAATGAAACTTATGTGAAGAAACTTCAGATCGAGGCCCGTGTGATAGGCGACATGTGTCTTAATCATGTGATTCCTGCTGCTGTCAAGTATCAGAACATCCTTATCGAGAATGTCAAGGGAATGAAGGAGGTCTTCGGAGATGAGAGTGCGGTCCTGTGTGCTTCTGAAATTGATACATTGAAGAAGATTTCAATGTATGTGAACCGCATATCTGCAGATGTTGATGCACTTGTGGAAGCTCGCAAGAAGGCAAACAGGATTGAAGATATTGCTGAAAGGGCAAAGGTATATTCATATGAGGTGAAGACCATGATGGAGAAGGTCAGAGACAGTGCTGACAATCTCGAGATGCTGATAGATGATGAGATGTGGCCATTACCTAAATATAGAGAGTTGTTGTTCTTTTAATTATTGAACATCAATAGTTTAAAGTAGGTTATGTATATTGAAGCTATAACGCCAAAGGAACTGGAGAAACTCGAATATGCTTCATTTCCGGGCAAGATACAGGTAATAGACGGCGTGGGTGCAGACTTCAACCGTGCAATCGCTTATCTCCGTTCGCAGAAGATAATCGGTTTCGATACGGAGACCCGTCCGTGCTTCTCGCAGAACCAGCCTAGATATGGTGTGGCCCTGCTCCAGCTGTCAGGCCCTGAAAAGGCTTACCTGTTCAGGGTCAATAAGATCGGAATGCATAGAAGGCTATGCAACATACTGGCTGATCCGAAGATAATCAAGGTTGGAGCGGCTGTGCATGATGATATCCGCGGACTTCAGAAGCATCGTGACTTCCAGGCTGCAGGTTTTGTCGACCTCCAGAAGATCGTCTGGGAGTGGGGAATACGCGACAAGGCCGTAAAGAAGATGACTGCTATCATTCTGGGATACAGGATCTCAAAGACCCAGCAGCTTTCCAACTGGGAAGCTGAAGAGCTTTCTGAATCACAGTGCAAGTATGCGGCAACGGATGCATGGGTTTGTCGTGAGATGTATCTTAAGCTGATGAAGTCGGAAAAGAATCCTTTAAAACCAGAAGAAAGTCTATGATCAAGATTATATTGAAAAGGGGCAGGGAAGAGTCTCTGCTGAGGTTCCATCCGTGGGTTTTCTCCGGCGCCATAGCGGAAGTGCAGGGCAAGCCGGCTGAAGGAGACATCGTGTCTGTGAATGCTTCCGATGGTACATTGCTGGCTTACGGACATTATCAGGTCGGCTCGATTGCAGTACGCGTATTGAGTTTTGATGACAGTGCATTGCGTCCTGATTTCTGGGAGAATATGCTTTCCAAAGCCCTTCAGGTACGCGTGGCATGCGGTCTTCACGAGTCTGAATCCACCAACTGCTATCGTCTTGTTCATGGCGAGGGTGACAATCTGCCGGGTCTTATCATCGACTACTATGACGGCGTATGCGTAATGCAGGCACATTCTGCAGGTATGTTCCGAGCGAAAAAGCAGATTTCTGATGCTCTGCAGAAGGTGTATGGTCCTTCGCTTAAGGCTGTTTATGACAAGAGTTCGGGTACGGCTCCGTATAAGGCTGGCCTTGATCTGATCGACGGATACATGTATCGTCGCGAGGATTTCAATGAAAACGAGCTGGTGGTTCTCGAGAACGGGCATAAGTTCATGGTCAACTGGACAGAGGGTCAGAAGACCGGTTTCTTCCTTGACCAGAGGGAGAACAGAGCGCTTGTCGGAAGCGTTGCTAAAGGACGTAACGTGCTGAACCTCTTCTGTTATACTGGTGGATTCTCAATCTATGCTTTAAATGGAGGTGCAAAGCATGTAGACTCTGTGGACAGTTCAAAGAAGGCCATGATGATGGTCGACAGGAATGTCGCTCTGAACGGATTTGACGAATCTGTGCACACAAGCCTCTGCTGCGACGCCATTGAATATGTGAAGTCAGTTCCGGAAGGAAAATATGATCTCATGATAGTTGATCCGCCTGCTTTTGCAAAACATAGGGGAGCCCTGAAGAATGCCCTGAGAGCATACCAGCGACTCAATGCTGCCGCTATCTCAAAGGTTGCCCCAGGAGGTTTCGTGTTTACCTACAGCTGTTCACAGGTGGTGGACAAGGAGTCTTTTGCTCTGGCTGTGTTCTCTGCTGCTGCCCAGTGCGGACGCAAGGTACGCATCCTTGACAGGCTTAACCAGCCGTGCGACCATTCTGTAAACATCTACCATCCGGAAGGGGAGTATCTGAAGGGACTTCTTCTTTACGTAGAGTAATTTTTGAAATATATGATGGCATAACGCTTGCACATGATATTGCGTCTAATAATTGGTTTTATGAAAAAGTACAGATGCAAGAAATGTGGTTGGGTCTATGACCCTAAGACAGGCGACTTTTTGAGTAACGTTTCTCCAGGTACTCCGTTTGAAAATTTACCTAAGGATTGGGTATGTCCAAGATGTCTGGCTCCTAAGTCTCAATTTGAGAAGATATAGGTAAATTTTATAATTAAAATTTGAAAAGTCGAAATTTGTGCCTATATTTGCAATCCCAAAACTGAAATGGTGCTTTGGCCGAGCGGTTAGGCACAGGTCTGCAAAACCTGCTACAGCGGTTCGATTCCGCTAGGCACCTCACTCAACCCCTCTAGACACGCTTCTAGAGGGGTTTGTCATTAAAATTGATACTGAGTTGATACT
>JAZNAW010000112.1:0-7986 GCA_045586745.1 Candidatus Cryptobacteroides sp. | reverse complement strand
GTCTTTTCTCAGAAACATACTGTGGCGGTTATAGCGGTGAGGATCCACCTCTTCCCATTCCGAACAGAGAAGTTAAGCTCACCATCGCCGATGGTACTGCCCCACCAGGTGGGAGAGTAGGTAGCTGCCACTTTCTTATACGAGACCCTGATGTCCTGAGACACCAGGGTCTTTTGTTATATATCCTTCTGGCAAAGTGTTTGAAAAGGGATGTGGAAACGTTAAAACGAACTGATATGTTTTACAATTTTCTCTTTCCCCAACATTTCAGAGGAAAAGGTGTCTCCTTTTTCATTCTGGTCATCCGTGTTTTCTTCGGAGTGATGTTCTTTATTCATGGATTCGATAAGATGATGAACTTTTCTGTGCTTTCCGAAAGTTATCCAAGTGTGTTAGGTTTCGGAAGCTATATGACACTGATGGTAACCATCTTCTGTGAGTTCTGTTGTTCGCTGTTCCTGATTGCCGGACTTCTCGTCCGCATCATGGTACTTCCTATGATTGTTTCAATGGCTGTTGCCTTCTTTGACATCCATGATGCGCTCTTGCCTGAAGGAGAGCTGGCACTTATCTACATGGTTGTTTTCGCTATTCTTTATTTTGTCGGTCCTGGCAGGTATTCTCTGGATTATCTGATTGATGTCAAATTCCAGAAGGACAAGTCTGAAGCAGGTGTGAAAAAGTGAGATTTTGTCTTATCCGGAAAAATTTTATAACTTTGAAGGATGCAACGATATTGTTGCATCCTAAACTTTTTTATGATGTCAGGATTGAAAGGACACATATCACAGATCATCGGACCGGTAGTCGATGTACATTTCGATCTGAATGAGGACGAGTCTGTCAGACTTCCGTCCATCCATGAAGCTCTTGAAATAATCCGTCAGGACGGACGCAGACTAATTGTCGAAGTGCAGCAGCATATCGGTGAGGATACGGTCAGGACTGTTGCAATGGACAGTACAGATGGTCTTAAACGCGGAATGGAGGCTGAGGCGACGGGTTCTCCTATCACCATGCCGGTCGGACCGCAGATCCGTGGAAGAGTCATGAATGTGGTTGGAAATACCATAGACGGCATGAAGGACCTTGACCGCGACGGAGCGTTTCCGATTCATAGGGAACCGCCGAAATTTGAGGATCTTGCAACTTCCCAGGAAGTGCTGTTTACAGGAATCAAGGTCATTGACCTGCTTGAACCATATCTCAAGGGAGGAAAGATAGGACTTTTCGGTGGTGCCGGTGTCGGAAAGACGGTCCTTATCAAGGAACTCATAAACAATATCGCCAAGAAACATAACGGATTCTCGGTCTTTGCCGGTGTCGGCGAGCGTACCAGAGAAGGAAATGACCTTCTCCGGGAGATGATCGAATCCGGTGTGATCAGGTACGGCGAGGAATTCCTCAAGAGCATGGAAAAGGGTCATTGGGACCTGTCGAAAGTCGATTATGATGAGGTGGAGAAGTCTCAGGTCGCCATGGTATTCGGACAGATGAACGAGCCTCCTGGAGCCCGATCTTCGGTTGCTCTTTCAGGTCTTACATTGGCTGAATCTTTCCGTGACAGCAAGGATATGAACGGTCCGAAGGATATTCTTTTCTTCATTGACAACATATTCAGATTCACCCAGGCCGGTTCGGAGGTTTCCGCGCTTTTGGGACGAATGCCTTCTGCCGTAGGTTACCAGCCTACTCTTGCTACGGAGATGGGACAGATGCAGGAACGGATCACATCTACCAAGAACGGTTCGATCACTTCCGTTCAGGCTGTATACGTACCTGCGGATGACTTGACCGACCCTGCTCCTGCAACGACCTTCAGCCACCTTGATGCAACTACTGTGCTCAGCAGAAAGATTGCCGAGCTCGGAATATATCCTGCCGTAGATCCTCTTGAATCCACTTCACGTATTCTTGATCCGAATATTGTAGGAAAGGCTCATTATGAAACAGCCCAGAGGGTAAAGCAGATCCTCCAGCGTCAGAAGGAACTTCAGGACATCATATCCATTCTCGGTATGGATGAACTCTCGGAAGAGGACAAGCTTACGGTGAACAGGGCAAGAAAGGTGCAGAGATTCCTTTCGCAGCCGTTTGCTGTGGCGGAGCAGTTTACAGGAGTGCCGGGAGTCATGGTTTCCATTGAGGATACGATCAGAGGATTCCGTCTGATCCTCGATGGAGAAGTTGATGACATACCGGAACAGGCATTCCTGAATGTAGGTACTATTGAAGAAGCTATAAGCAAGGGAGAAGAAATCCTCGCGGCAATAGGAAGATAAATTTATGGCAGCATCCGACACTATGACACTTACGGTACTTACACCGGAAAAGATGCTTTTGGAAACAGAGGTCAGCAAGGTTTCGCTCCCGGGTTCCAAGGGTCGGTTCATGGTGCTGAAGAATCATGCTCCCGTAATATCATCCCTGACCGAAGGCGACCTTGTATACGAGTCGGCTGGAGTCGAAGGCAGGATTCATGTCCTTGCGGGTTTTGTGGAAGTGAATGATAACAAGATAACGGTATGTGCCGAGGTATGAGGTGGCTGTCCGTCATATTGGTTTCTCTGATGGCTTTCTTAAGTCATCCTGTTTCCGCTTCCGGCTCTCAGGAAGGGGAGGTAGATGTCGCCGATATGATATTCGGTCATATAGGGGATTCATACGGCTGGCACATCACTGAATGGAACGGCAGACATGTAACCATTCCTCTTCCGTGCATTGTGTACAGCAGCACCGGCTGGCATGTGTTCATGTCATCGAAGATAGAGCATGGCCATGAGCATGAAGGTCTTTTCCTTGCGGAAGAAGGCCAGTATGCAGACAAGATAGTGGAGATCGGACCGGATGGAGAACAGGTGCGTCCGTTCGACATATCGATAACCAAGAATGTGGCTTCCCTGATGTTCGGAAGTGCACTGCTGGTCATTCTCGTGCTTTCCTGCGCCCGTTGGTACAGGAAACATGATACCTTGGAGAAGGCCCCGGGAGGATTTACAGGGTTGATGGAAATGATGGTGATGATGGTCCATGATGACCTTATCAAGGATTCTGTCGGACCGGAGTACAGGAAGTATGCTCCGTACCTTCTGACGGCGTTCTTCTTCATATTCCTGAACAACCTGCTTGGAATAGTGCCGTTCTTCCCTGGTGGAGCGAACCTGACAGGCAACATAGCCGTGACCCTTGTACTGGCTTTATGTACATTTGTTGCGGTCAATCTGTTTGCAGACAAACATTACTGGAAGGAGATATTCTGGCCGGACGGTCCGATCTTCCTGAAATGCCCTATACCGATACTTCAGGTAATTGAGATACTGGGTATGTTTACAAAGCCGTTCTCGTTGATGGTCAGGCTTTTTGCTAACATAATGGCCGGTCATGCCATGATATTGGGACTGGTGTCGGTTATATTTGTGGCTGCAAAGATAGGTCCGGTGATCGGTGGATCGATGACGGTGATAACGATGGTGTTCGGAGTGTTCATGGACTGTCTGGAACTGCTTGTGGCGTTCATCCAGGCTTATGTGTTCACGATGCTTTCAGCTGTTTTCATCGGATTGTCGCGACAGGGGTCGCAGCATGAGATTGCCGGTCAGGCCGGCAATGACGAAACACAGGGCCGGCAATGACGATAATAACAACTAAAAACAATATACTATGTTACTTTCAACAATTTTGCTTCAGGCTGCAGGTGCGGCCGTATGGGGAAAGGCTGCAGGTGCAATAGGCGCCGGCATTGCAGCACTTGCTGCGGCATGGGGAATCGGTAGGATCGGTGCATCTGCCATGGAGGCTATCGCGCGTCAGCCGGAGTCAGCCGGTAATATCCGTACTACCATGATCATCATCGGCGCTCTTGTGGAAGGTGCCTGCCTTTTTGCAATCCTTGCCTGCCTGTTGGCAGTCGTGATGTAGGGCTTCCATGAATCTGATGCTGCCTGACAGTGGTCTCCTGTTCTGGATGACCATTATTTTCGCCGTCGTCTTCTTTCTTCTTGCGTAGTTCGGCTTTCCTGTGATAACGGGTATGGTCGAAAAGCGTACGAAGAGGATTGACGATGCGATAAGTGCTGCGCATGAGGCAGAGTCAAGACTTATGGGACTGGCTTCAGAACAGGAGCGGATTGTCAATGAGGCCCGTGCCGAACATGACCGTATCCTGAAGGATGCCGCTGCTGAGAGGGATAAGCTGATAGCATCAGCACAGGAGCAGGCCCGTGAGGAGGCTGCCAGGATAATGGAAGACACAAGAGAAAGAATCCGACAGGAGAAGGAAGCTGCCCTGAGGGATATCCGTAAGGAAGTTGCCGTCCTTTCTGTCGCTATAGCCGAAAAGGTCGTCCGGAAGGAACTTTCCACTGATGAAGGTCAGAAGGAAATGGTGGACAGGATATTTGATGAGCTGTCATGAATGAGGGAGTAATAGCTTCAAGATATGCCAAGGCTCTGCTGAAGTATGTAGAGGAGACAGGTTCTGGGGATAAGGTGTATTCCCAGGCTTGTGTTCTTGGCCTGAGGCTGTTGGAACTGCGTCAGTTAAGATATTTCATCGAGAATAATGCCGAGCTGTCCATGGAAAGCAAGATCGAGCTTCTGCGCTCGGCGGCAGGTGAGGATCTTGCTCCGGAAATGGTTGATTTCGTCCGCTTGGTCACAGACCGCAGGAGGATGGAATACTTTTCAAGAATGCTGTATTACTTCATTGCCCTGTACAGAAAGGAAATGAACATCAAGGTGGGCAGGATGATTACGGCTGCTCCGGTAGACGGGCTTAAGGAAAGGCTTGAGTCGCTTTTCCATCAGCGCACAGGGGCGGAAGTGCATATTGAAGAGAAGATCAGTCCGGAGATACTCGGAGGATTCGTTTTCGAGATGGACGGTTACAGACTAGATGCCAGTGTGGAGAACCAGTTCCGCAGAATAAGGCGTCAGCTTATAGAAAAGAACAACAGAATAGTATAATTATGTCAGATACAATCAGACCTAGCGAGATATCCGAAGTGCTGCTTGACCAGCTGAAGGCCATAAGTACCGACTTCCATTATGAGGAGGTCGGCAAGGTCCTGCAGGTAAGCGACGGTGTGGTACGTATTCATGGTCTGCTCAATGCAGAGGCCGGAGAGCTTCTTGAGTTTGACAATGAAGTAATGGCTGTCGTCATGAACCTTGAGGAGGACAATGTCGGCGCCGTGCTTCTTGGTCCTACAGATAAGATCAAGGAGGGTATGACCGTACGCAGGACCGGAAGGATCGCATCGATAAATGTGGGAGAGTCCATGGTAGGACGCGTCGTGAATCCGCTGGGCGAACCCCTTGACGGCATTGGTCCGATAGGTGGAGAGCTTGTGGAGATGCCTCTGGAGCGAAAGGCTCCTGGCGTCATTTTCCGCCAGCCGGTGAATGAGCCTCTCCAGACAGGACTGAAGTCCATTGATGCCATGATTCCGATCGGCCGTGGACAGCGAGAGCTTATCATCGGTGACCGTCAGACAGGAAAGACGGCGATTGCGATAGACACTATCATCAATCAGCGTGAGGCGTATCTCAAGGGTGAGCCGGTATACTGTATATATGTGGCGATAGGACAGAAGGGTTCGACCGTAGCTACGATAGTCAACACTCTGAAGGAAAAGGGTGCGATGGACTATACCATCGTCGTGGCTGCGACAGCGGCCGATCCTGCGGCTCTTCAGTATTATGCACCGTTTGCAGGAGCTGCGATAGGAGAGTATTTCCGTGATACGGGAAGACATGCTCTCGTGGTCTATGATGACCTTTCAAAGCAGGCTGTGGCATATCGTGAGGTTTCCCTGATCCTTCGTCGTCCGTCAGGTCGTGAGGCTTATCCGGGAGATATATTCTATCTCCATTCACGACTTCTCGAGAGGGCTGCGAAGATCATCTCGCAGCAGGAGGTCGCTGAAATGATGAACGACCTTCCGGAGTCATTGAAAGGGAAGGTAAAGGCCGGCGGTTCCCTGACTGCTCTGCCTATCATCGAGACACAGGCAGGAGACGTGTCTGCATACATTCCTACAAACGTGATCTCCATCACTGACGGACAGATATTCCTTGAGACGGATCTTTTCAACCAGGGTTTCCGTCCGGCTGTAAATGTGGGTATCTCTGTGTCGCGTGTGGGAGGCAGCGCACAGATAAAGAGTATGAAGAAGGTTGCTGGAACACTGAAGATCGACCAGGCGCAGTATCGTGAGCTGGAGTCTTTCTCGAAGTTCAGCAGTGACCTGGATCCGGTTACCGCCATGGCTCTGGATAAGGGACGAAAGAACAATGTGCTTCTTGTGCAGCCGCAGTATTCTCCGATGCCTGTCGGTGAGCAGGTTGCCATACTCTATTGCGGCACAAAGGGACTTTTGAGGGATCTTCCGATAGATCTTGTGGGGGATTTTCAGATTACTTTCCTAAGCAAGATGAGGGCGTTCCATGCGTCCGATGTGCTTGAGCCGCTGTCTGAAGGCAGGATAGATGATGTTATTATCGCGATCATTGAAAAAGAGGCAAGGTCTATAGTTACCGGGCTGTTGTAGTCCGAAAAACTAAATCCCTCCCACTTCGTGGGCCTCTCCCGGGTTAAGCCTTCGGCTTTCCTCCTTTGCACCTCGGCAAAACAAGTAAACTTGATTGCTCTCGGTTTGTCGTAGGTTCACAATGGCCACGGGCGGCCATGGTTTTTCAGACCACAACAGCCCGGTAATATAAGACTATAAGGCAAGATGGCAGCATTGAAGGAAATAAAGAGCAGGATAACGTCTGTGAAGAATACGCTGAAGATCACTTCTGCAATGAAGATGGTCGCATCGGCGAAACTTCACAAGGCGCAGTCTGCCATAGGCAATAAGCTGCCCTATGAGCAGAAACTCCACAAGATGCTTTCCGGCATGCTTCAGGATGATGACCTGCAGAAGGCTCTTCAGACTGAATTCGGATTCGGATCGGGAAACAGGTCTGCTATCGAACTTCAGGATACCGCAATTGATGCCCTGCCTTCAAAGGAGTCTGTTGATCGGGTTGCGGTGGTTGTCTTCTCTTCAAATTCATCACTGATCGGAGCCTTCAACGCCAATATCATAAAGAAGTTCAGCCAGACCATGCATTCTCTTGCTGAAAACGGCTACTCGAAGGAGGATGTAGACATATATGCTGTCGGAAAGAAGATAGCGGAAGCTGTCCGCAGGGAAGGGTATGAATCTTACCGTGATCTTCCGGACTTGTCCGACAAGCCTGATTATGAAAAGGCATCCGACCTTGCATCTTCTCTTGTGGACCGTTTCGCCAGCGGAGAGGTCGGTCAGGTTATCCTTATATACAACCACTTTGCCTCAATGTCCTCCCAGCCGTCTGTCAGGGAGAATTATCTGCCGCTGGCCCTCCATGATTATAACGAGACCGCTGAGCCTGTGGACTATATCATAGAACCTGACCCTATTGAACTGGTCAGGGAACTTCTTCCGCTGGTGCTGAACCTGAAGATATATACGGTGGCTCTGGATGCCTCCGCTGCAGAACACGCTGCCCGTACAGTCGCCATGCAGGTGGCTTCAGACAATGCCAAGGACCTCATTTCCGAGCTCACCCTCGCCTACAACAAGGGCCGTCAGCAGCAGATTACCGCCGAAATCCTCGACCTCGTCGGCGGCCTCCAGGATTAGCTACTGTCTGCTGACTCTTTTGTGGAATTATCCAAACTAAATGGGATATACAGTCGCATTTCCGTTTTTTATAGTCATTGTACTGTTCTTTGCACGGAAGTTGTCTTTAGGCGTTTCGGTTAGTTATTAAAAGTGTTATGAAACGTCTTATTTCTTTAGCGTTGGCGGCTTTGTCGCTTCCCCTGCTTTCAATGGCGCAGGATACGCAGTACAACAATTCCCCGATTTCCAATTTCAATCTGAACAGATATCTTGGCACATGGTACGAGATCGCCCGGTTTGACCATAGTTTCGAAAGAGGCATGGACAATGT
>JAZNAW010000111.1:0-4681 GCA_045586745.1 Candidatus Cryptobacteroides sp. | reverse complement strand
CTTGATATTAGGTATCTCTCTCTTGCATGGTCCGCACCAAGGAGACCAGAAGTCAACAAGGACATATGTGCCCTTTCCGACATATTCCGAGAACTTCACTTCCTTCTTGAGAGGCTGAGGATCAACGCTTCTGTCATATCCGTACACATGCTCAACCGTAAAGTCAACGAACATCTTGCCTTCAGCTGTAGCCTTTCTTGCGTCAAGATTCTGCTTCAGATAAGCCACCTGCTCATTTTCAAGGAGTTCCTGCGGCATTCTGGAGATTATCTCATCCACCTGCTCATCCTCGATCATGCCACGAAGGTTCATAAGTACCTGAACTGCCACCTCGTTGTCAGGATTCTCTGCTGCAGCATTCAGATTGAAGTCGATGTATCTTTCGACAAAATCATTGTAGAAATCCTCTGCCTTAGCCGGATCCTCAGCAAGAGCTTCCATATTGGTTGTGTATTCTGTCATCAAAGCCTCATGAGCCTCTTCATAAGCCTTCACCTTTTCTTCTGCGGTCTGTCCGCATGCCACCGCCGCCATTGCAGCAAGGGCAAACAAAAATGTACGCATCTTCATATCTTTATATTTTCTGCAAATATAAACAAAGGAGATGACTTGCAGCCATCTCCTTGTCTAAAAAGATATCAGATAATCAAATTTACTATTTGATTGTGGTTCTGTTGTGCATCACTACGATGTCGTCTCCAGGAGTCACGTCTTCAGTACTTGCATCATCCTCTACGAGCGAAATGCTTCTGAGGACTGTCTTGAGATATTTACCACCGCCGCTTAATCCGATGAACCATCCTTCCACAGAAACCTTCTTACCGATAAACTCTGTGAGGTCCTGGATAGGATACTCGATCGAGCCCATACGACCCTCAACACCGTCAACCACTACATTGTAGTAAGATCCTGACTTCTCGAGAGTACCCGCATACTTCACATATTCATATCTGTTGGTATCAAAGTTTGCAAATGAAACCGGATCATAAAGGTTATAATAGTACTTATAGCCATAGTCATACTCGCTGTCATCAGAAACAACAAATTGCTGGATATTAGTAAGTTCAGGGAGATTGTTATATGTAGTCTTCTCAGCAATCATTCCTACATAGTTACCCATTACCGGAGTATAATATGACTGGTCAGTTCCCTGATATACGAGTATGCAGTTATCCCATTGATTACCGATATTCATCACGAAACCTCTGCCGTACGGAGCGAATACGTATCCATATACCATCACCATTGTGCCGTCTGGAAGAGCAGCCACCTCATCAAAGGATTCACACTCAACGACCTCAGGTTCAGCTGCTTCTGTCAAGATAAATCCTGCGCGCATCTGAGGAACGTCAAGATATACGTCATAATATCCGGATTTCTCGACAGTCATGTTCATTCCGTCATATGCTTGCGGATACCAGTAACCCTCAACAATAGGACCATAATCCTGATATGCACCAAGGTTCACATCCCATTTTCCATTTGCACGGAACTTGAAACCAAGACCTGCTTCAAGATATACATCAGTTGCCACCCAATACTGCTCATAAGGAGTCATAGGAATATCTTCTGACCAATTTGTCATATCACCTACGATACCCCATGTGCTGGTATTTTCATTCTTGTAGGTAATTACAGGAATTGAACGGATCTCAGAGCGCTCGAATGTCACATCTTCATTGACGACGACATCCATAGAACCTGAATTGGAGTTGATTGTGAGTGTGAAACCGCCTGTATAAGTCTGAGGAGGGATTGAAATATAGCAGCTTGTCGGTTCTGCCTCATTCAATGAATAACGGACATAGAAGCACACCTTATAAGCCGAAGTAGAATCGCTTTCAAAGGTAAGCTGTGGTTCTCCATCAACAAAATCGAGGATGGTATTGCCGGCAACAGGGATTGTAGGGTCGTTCGGTGTGAACACTACATTATCTATATAGTCTGTTCCTACCAGATCAACTTTAAGAATCGAGCAAAGATTCTTGAAAGAAAAATCCTTATTGTCGCTCTGGGCATACATCGGGAAATAATATCCATCTAAGTTATCACTCCATTCCCACTCTTCAGTTTCCTGATTATAAGCCTCAGCACCATACTGATATTCCGGTAATACAGGGAAGAATTCTCCAGTGGAACTATAATAAGCTGAGCCATAAAATGCATAGAAGTTCTCACCCTTTACATTTGAACCTACTGCAAATTTGGCTGAACTTGTTCCGACACCTTCAATGATATTTGCAGTATCATACCAATATGTGCCATCACTGCTTGTTGCCATAACAAAAATACGATCACCTGCAGCCCATCTGGTCTTATATACACCGTCCTGGTACTCAAGGTAAGTCTTGGTATCGGCTCCCAGATTGGCAGTGAAAACTGTCTGTTCTTCAGCAGGAAGCACTTCTACAGAAATCTCCTGCTCAACGATTGTCTCGCAAGATGAAAGCAGAGCCATTGCAGCAGCTGCTATTCCGAATAATCTGTTTTTCATGATATTTAATGTTTTATGGGTTTATCTTTCAGTTTGCTTTTATCTCGTCACCAGGCATCACATCTTCTGTAGAACCTGTACCGTCCTCCGGATCGTCCGGATTGTCCGGGTTATCTGGATTGTCTGGATTGTCCGGGTTATCTGGATTATCCGGATTATCCGGGTTGTCAGGATTGTCAGGATTGTCCGGATTATCTGGATTATCCGGATTGTCCGGAGGCGTAGCACCATCCTGCTTGATTGTCAGGACGATGTCATTTGTCTCGAAACTTAGCAGAACCTTGATGGTCCTGACTGCCGTATCAGTATTCTCTCCAACCTTGATGGAAAGAGATACAGAAGCCTCGGACTGGTCTCCCTTAGTAGGATTCAATGTAACAAATGAATCGCTGCAGGATGCAGTCCACGAAGAAATAGGTACAAAAGAAACCTTTATCTCGCCACCTTTAGCAGGGAGGGTGAACTCGGTCTGATCCAACTTCATCTGACTGGCAAGAAAGCCTTCACACGAAGTCATGCCCAAAAGCGCTGATAATAGCATCAGCCATAAAATCCGAAGTTTCATGTTGTTATAATTTAGTATCGAATAATCAGATGCTGGTCTTTAGACTACTTATAGCAGAGTAAGAGAAGCGTATTTGCGACAAACTTAACAAAATTTTAACAATTCTCCAAAAAACAAAAAAAGGGGATGACATTTTGCCATCCCCTTCGTTATTTATTGAGCAACAATTACTTGTTTTCTCTGCGAGCACCACGGCCACCACGGCGACGATCACCGCCACGACCACCACGGTTGTTGTTTGCAGCTGCCTGCTGCTGAGCAGCGATACCTGCGTTAGGAGAGAGATCCTTCTTACCGTAAACCTCACCGTTGCAGATCCATACCTTGATACCGAGAACACCTACCTTGGTATGAGCCTCAGCGAGTGCGTAGTCGATATCAGCACGGAATGTGTGGAGTGGTGTACGACCTTCCTTGAACATCTCGCTTCTTGCCATTTCAGCACCACCGAGACGACCGCTGATCTGAACCTTGATACCCTCAGCACCTACACGCATGGTAGTTGCTACAGCCATCTTGATTGCACGACGGTAAGATACACGACCCTCGATCTGACGAGCGATAGAGTCAGCTACGATATGAGCATCAACCTCAGGCTTCTTAACCTCGTAGATGTTGATCTGAACATCCTTCTTGGTTACCTTCTTAAGCTCTTCCTTAAGGAGATCAACTGCCTGACCACCCTTACCGATGATGACACCTGGTCTTGCGGCGTGGATAGTTACAGTGATGAGCTTGAGAGTTCTCTCGATAACGATCTTAGAGAGAGATGCCTTAGCGAGACGGCTTGAGAGATACTTACGGATCTCAAAGTCCTCTGCGATCTTCTCTGCATAGTTACCACCTACCCAGTTAGAGTCCCAACCACGGGTGATACCGATTCTGTTGCTTATAGGATTAGTTTTCTGTCCCATGATTATGCCTCCTTAACTGCTGATGGTTTAACATCGAGGATAACAGTAATGTGGTTTGAACGCTTGCGGATACGTCCGGCACGACCCTGTGGGCATGGGCGGATTCTCTTGAGTGTGCGTCCCTCGTCAACCATGATTGTCTTGACGATAACGTTACCGTTGTCCAATTCCTTTACATTATCTGGATTCTTAGCCTCCCAGTTAGCGATTGCGCTGCGGAGAACCTTCTCCAGGTCGATAGAAGCGTGCTTCTTCGAGAATTTCAAAATATCAAGTGCACGGTTCACCTCAACACCGCGGATGATGTCTGCAACGAGACGCATCTTGCGTGGAGATGTAGGTACATCATTCAGCTTTGCGATTGCTGTCTGCTGTTTAGCTGCCTTAAGCTTCTCAGCCATTAATCTTTTACGAGCTCCCATAATTACTTTTTCATTTTAAAATTACTTACGATTGCCCGAATGGCCTTTGAATGTTCTTGTCGGCGCGAACTCACCAAGCTTGTGGCCTACCATGTTCTCAGTAACATAAACAGGAATAAACTTATTTCCATTATGAACTGCGATAGTGTGACCTACAAAGTCAGGAGAAATCATGCTCGCGCGTGACCAAGTCTTGACAACCTCTTTCTTCATGCTACCCTCATTCATAGCAAGAATTCTTTTTTCAAGGGCTTCCTGAATATAAGGACCTTTTCTTAATGAACGA
>JAZNAW010000110.1:0-9002 GCA_045586745.1 Candidatus Cryptobacteroides sp. | reverse complement strand
CCATAAGGATAACGTCATAATGCACCATATCCTGCGCAAATACGGATTCAGGCACTGTGGGGTAATACATCTTGCCAATGGAGACCCACGTGAAGCATATCATATGGCATTACCAGAACCCTCTCACAACGGGTAAAAATGCAACCCGTCATGAGAGGTAGGATACCATACAATGCACTGAATCAGGATTCAGGTCACATAACGGGCATCAAAAATACCCGTCATGAGAGTTTAATTCTAGAAAATTCCGTAATTTTGCCTCCCGAACACGAAAATTCCCAATAACATGATAAAGTCAATGACAGGATACGGCAAGGCAGAGGCTTTGCTCGAGACAGGAAAGATCACCGTAGAGGTCCGTTCCCTCAACGGCAAGACCGCAGATATAAGCATCAAGACATCCATGCTCCCGAAGGACAAGGAAATGGCTGTACGTCAGAAGATTGCAGCAGAATTGACACGCGGAAACATAGATTTCTTCGTCACATATGAACCTAATGCGGCAGACAGCGCCAAGAAGATCAACATGGACCTTGCCCTGGAATACTACCAGCAGGTATCTGAACTCGGAGACAAGATCGGAGCAGTCAACCTCTGGAGCAAGAATCCTAACGACCTGCTTGCATTGCTTCTCAGGATGCCTGAGGTTATGGATGCGAAGAAACAGGATGTCATTACGGATGATAACTGGCCTGTCGTAGAGGCATGCATTGACGAAGCACTGAAGAACATCAACGCATTCCGCTCACAGGAAGGCGAGGTTCTATACAAGGACGTGACGGAAAAGGTCGAGAGCATCATGGCTTACTCAAAGCAGATCGAACAGTATGAGTCTGAGCGCACTGATGCAATACGGGAAAAAATTTTAAGCCGTTTTGCGGAACTCAAGGCTGAGCCTGACCAGAGCCGCCTGGAACAGGAGATGATCTTCTATATCGAGAAACTTGACATCAATGAAGAGAAGGTACGCCTCCGCCAGCACTGCAGATATTTCCTTGACACCATCGCGAACGAGCCTAATCCCGGCAAGAAGCTCGGCTTCATTGCACAGGAGATGGGACGTGAGATCAACACTACAGGTTCAAAGGCCAATCATACTGAAATACAGAAGATTGTAGTCAGGATGAAGGACGAACTTGAAAAGATCAAGGAACAGAGTCTGAACATACTATAGAGCAGAGACAATCATTTTCTTAAGTCTGTCCATATCAGTCAGGCTGTCTGCCACCTTGCGCAGAAAGGCATTATACCGACAGTAATCCTTATCCCGTCCATAATACTTCAATTCAGACCGGACCTTTTCCTCGGCCCGGTCCAATACTGTCCCTATACGGTATCCGGTCATTCCCATGATCTTTGCGACAGTATCCTCAGACATACCGTCAAGCACACACATGGCATAGACAGCACTCTGCCGGACCGTCATGTGGGCTGACACCTTGCAATGGAGCTCCCAGGCCTGCTTGGTCACATAATCGTCTTCATCATCTGCTTTGGGAGAGACATTGACAAACACATCATTAACGACTCCGAAGATGTTCAGTATATGTCTTCTGGTTATCCGGAGACGACAGAAATGACAGGTCTTTCTTAAAAGCCATTCGCCCAAGGTAAAGGTGTCATCATAATCCAGCACATCATGCCACAGGGACAGAAAGACACGTACCGTGACATATTCGCTGTCCCGGCGGTCACACATGATTCTGAAGGAAGTCCTTGAAACTAGGTCAAGATATCTGTCCATCAGTTCTTCGAAAGCCTCCATGCTGCCATAGGCGACCTCCTTCATCAGGGTCATGTCTCCCCTCTCGATCATTCTTGCATATCTTTCCGACATAATCATAATAAAAATCATCCTTCACCAGGATGATTTTCAAAAAGAATTCCGAAAAGAGTTCAAACCGGAAAATTATCTGTAAGTCACTTTCTGGATCATCTGTCCTGGATCGCCTATATGGAATGACAAAGTATGAACCTTACGGCCAGAATCAATAGGAAGCGTGACAATATAGTCTTTCCTGTTTTCCATGACCTGTTTCTTCCATGGAGCTCCCCACTCGGTTATGAAGTTCTCACATCTTACAGGTGTGCATCCATCCACACTGACTCCAAATGAATTGCTCCGTCCCTCGTAAACAGGCCACAAAGGAACCGTAGAAATGCTCAATGTTATTTCTGTCGCCCCCTCAGGGAGAGCGTCTGCATGGAAAGATATGTCTGTGTGACCTGATGAATTGAGCACAGGATCCTGCACTTCATCCAGCGGCTCACCCAGCTGAATTACTTGCCAGCCAGTTCCTATACCTTCTATTATTCTGAACGGTGAAGACACAGATGCAGCGAATATATCTATCTTATTCTCAAATTCAGGATATAGAAGATTCTCTGGAAGACTGAACCTGTCAGTAGGTTCTGATACTAATTCCGGCATCATCTGGTATCTTGCACAGAATCCGGGAGGAACTTCTGACATCATCTGATCCCATTTTCCATCAACAATATAATGGAACTCATCAATAAGCGCATTGATGCTGTCGTTTGCGGCGCGGGATGCCTCTGCATATTCACCACTACCCGTCTCATGATTCCTTTGAGCCATAAGGAACTTCATGTTCATCTGATAAGATGACTTAACGGAATATGCGAGCATCTCAAAGAATGGTACAGCAAGTTCATCCGGAAGTTCTTCGAGAATCCTTTCGCATTCATCAGAAATCTTCCTGTAGTCAGTCAGGCGCGTCTGTGCAGTTCCGGTCTCAAACGAATAATCTGTATCATGAAGCTCATTATTCCATGGCATATCCCATTCCCATTCATAACCCATATACTCCGGTTTTCTGTCCCAGGCAAGACGATAATACTCATCCAGGATAGTCTGGAAACGTTTCTGATATTTTTCGCCAAGAACAGATGCCAGCCACTTTGCCTGATATCTGTTGGCATTGTCATACGAAAACTCATCAAAGTCCCAAGCCATCTCCATGAACATCTGTACACCAAGCTCCATAGGTTTGATATCACCGACATTCAGAAGCCAGTAACGGTCTGCCCCTGCATCATAAGACTTCTTCAGTTCAGAATACATCAGAGCAGGAGCTGTCGTATTTACCCACAGATAATCATGTGGAGTACCGAGATAGCTCATATGGTAATAGACACCATTTCCACCGCTGCGCTGTCTTTCCTGATCGTTACTTACACGTTTCATGTATCCGTAATTGTCATCTGTCCATACAAGCGTAATGTCTTCAGGAACTACAAGACCGGCATCATAGATATCCAGAGTCTCCTTATACGGAACAAAGATCTGCCTGACCTGATCTGCCGGCATATCCTTATATTTCTCAAGGATTGCACGCTGTACTTCAAATACCTGCTCAAGAGTGCGTGCTCTGACAGCAGGATCTTCTGAACCCTTCATTGCCTCATCATGGAGACCGCGCATGCCGGTAGTATATATATTATCATATTGTGCTGTCTCGCGGATACGGTCGTCCATCTTCTTCACGATCCTGTCCCTGTTGGTCAGGAAGTTCCATTCTCCGTCAATCGCAGTATCCCATTCGGTAGGAGCAGCATTGTTGACCAGAAGAGGCTCACAATGACTTGTAGTTATCATTATATTCCACTTGTCTGCCATCACCTGGCTTTCAGGATGACTGTAGAATGCTCCTGTACAAGTATGCATCGCAGGTGCAAGCATGTTTGCCTTGAGTCTGAGCAGAAGTTCGCAGACCTTATCATATGTCTTCGGGCCTATATCACCAAGTTCTTTTTCGAAATTTCTCTCCGCCCATGTCTTCATTCCCCAATCCTCATCATTGATGAAGATTCCACGATACTTTACTGACGGCTCATCCGAAACATAATTTTCACCATATTCAGGAGTAGCATCATGCACTACAGGAACATCTGCCCACCAGTACCATGGGTTCACACCTATCGCCTCTGAAATACGGAAAACGCCATATGCCAAGCCCCTAGGGTCTGAACCTACAACTTCAACACGGTCCTTCTCTGTATTTATCGAATACGATTCCCATTTACCGTCGAGAACAGCATCAGAAGACACCATAGAGGAATTCCCAAATGTTCCAAGAACAACAACAGGACCATCTGCCTCAACAATACTTACTGCAGGTCTTACACCTGAAACCATTTCGATATCATCTGCCAGCGTCTCCGCCATTTGAGCGACAAGCGGTGCATCAGAAGAATCATAGACAATAGTGACATCTGCCAGATTGATCTTTGTCTCAAGACAAGAGGTCAGACATGTAATAATCATAAGTATAAAGAACAGTCTTTTCATCACAAAAATAAATTTTCAGCAAAGGTAATCATAAATACTATAATACCCATGAGGTAAAGAAACTTTACAATCGTGTAAAATTTCTTTACACTACTTCAAAACAAACAAAACACACAAAAGGCTGGTTATCAACAAATTAACAAGTTTGGCACACCGCATGCTTATCCGGATGACAAAACCGTTGAAAAAGCATTTATTATTTCATAATAAACAGATGAAACGTAACATTCTTACAGCAATCATTATACTGGCGACATCTCTTTTGGCAGCAGGACAGGAGAAAATGACCCTCTCCCAGGTCATCCATACAGCCAGAAACCAGTCGGTAGAGGCACTCGAGGCACGACAGTCATTCATATCTACATACTGGGCATACAGGTCTTACAAGGCGAGCCGCCTGCCTTCTGTCTACATGTACGGAAACCTTATGAACTTTGACAGGTCGCTTACCTTGCTTCAGAACCCTGAAGACGGAACCCTGAACTATGTCAGTTCAAACAATCTACAGAACGGCATCGGTCTTCAGATCAATCAGAACATCCCGTTCACGGGAGGTACTCTTTCCCTGTCGACGGACCTTTCACGCATTGACCAGTTCGGAAACAACAAGAGCCTGACATGGTATTCCAAGCCTGTAACCCTGTCATATTACCAGCCACTGTTCACATACAACCAGTTCAAATGGGACAGGAAGATCGAGCCCAAGGAATATGAAAGAGGCAAACGGATTTATCTTGAGACAATGGAAGGTATCACGATCAACGCAGTCTATGCATATCACAACCTTCTGCTCGCAAAGATGAACAACGAGATCAGCAAGAGCAATTTCGAGAATTCCGGCAACATGCTGCAGATTGCAAAGGAGAGATATCAGCTCGGTGACGTGACCAAGGCGGAATACCTCCAGCTAGAACTCCGTATGCTCAACGACAGCATAGCCATCAACGAGACAGAGGTGGCTGTACGCGAAGCACAGATGAACCTGAACTCCATCCTCGGATTTGACGAATCTTTTGAGGTTTCTCCTGTGATGGATGAGGAACTACCTGACATCCAGATGGATTATGACCTTGTGATGGAAAAATCGCTTGAGAACTCCAGTTTCAGTCTGAATAATGAACTGAACCTCCTCAACGCCGAATCAAACGTAGCTTATGCAAAGGCTTCAAGAGGTTTCTCATTCGCGTTGAATGCAAGGTTCGGAATGTCGCAGACAGGTCAGGACTTCCCACAGGTATACAAGGATCTTCTGGATCAGGAAGTGGTAGGAATCACATTCAGCATTCCGATCTTCGACTGGGGTCTGGGCAAAGGAAAGGTACAGAAGGCAAAGGCAGCGCAGGAAGTGGTAAAGGCACAGGTCCAGCAGTCGGAGAACGACTACAGAAGACAGATATTCACGGCAGTCAGCCAGTTCAACAATCAGCGTCAGCAGTGTATGGTATCACAAAGAGCCATGAAGATTGCGGCGGAAAGATATGAACTTACAATGCACCGGTTCAAGGAAGGAAACGCGACTGTGACCGACCTGAACATGGCTCAGACAGAAAACGACAGCGCATTCCGTCAGTACATCAGCGACGTAAGCAATTTCTGGGCTTACTATTACAGTCTCCGTCAATGCACGCTTTATGACTTCATCAACGGCGAAGACCTGGAGATCGACGTAAATGAAATGATAATGTAAACAGGCAAACACTATGGATAGAGTATTAGAAAAAAAGAAAGGCATGGCCTTGGTATTCAGCAAGAAGGCACTCCCCTACTGGTTCGGCGGACTCATGGTCATTTTCATCCTCTGGCTTATCTTCCGCGACGATGCAAGCACTCTCCGCGTGAACGGCGACACATTGAGCATCAGCGAAGTCCGTTCCGGCGAGTTCAACGATTACATCCGTATCAGCGGAGTGGTCCATCCGATGACTACAATCCAGGTAAGCCCACGTGAAGCCGGAATCGTAGAGGAAATCGTCATAGAGGAAGGAACTCAGGTGAAGGCAGGAGACGTGATAATCCGCCTGAGCAACGACGACCTTGATCTGGAGATTCTCAATTCGGAAGCGAATCTGGCCGAGAAGGAGAATGCGCTCCGCAACACCATGATCCAGATGGAGCAGGAGAAGATGCAGCTCAGCCTCAACATCCTCGAACTTCAGACAGAGGTCAAGCGTAAGGGACGCAGCCTCGAATCACAGAAACGACTTTTTGACGAGGGTCTCATCGGAAAGGAGGAATATCTGCGCACAGAAGAAGACTATACCCTCTTCTGCAAGAAGCTGGAAGTGACAATGGCGCGTGCCGTTCAGGACAGCATGTACAGGGAAGTACAGATCAAGCAGATGGAGGAAAGCCTCGACAACATGCGACTTAACATGCAGAGAATCCGCCGCAGGAAGGACAATCTTGATGTAAAGGCTCCCCTTGATGGCGTACTCGGACTCCTCGAAGTCGGACTTGGAGAGTCTGTCAGCAGCGGCAGGAAGATCGGACAGATCAATGCAGAAGGCAGCTATAAGATCGAGGCACAGATTGATGAACATTATATAGACAGAGTAAGCGCAGGCCTCACAGCGACATTCGAGCGCCAGAACGAGACCTATGATGCGGTCATCCGAAAGGTATATCCGGAAGTGCGAAGCGGAAAGTTCCAGGCGGATTTCAGATTCAGCGGAGTGCAGCCTTCGAACATCCGCACGGGTCAGACATATTATCTGAACCTTCAGCTCGGTCAGCCGGAAAGCGCTGTGCTCGTACCACGCGGCACATTCTACCAGAAGACAGGAGGAAAGTGGATCTATGTAGTTTCTCCTGACGGAGGAAAGGCCGTCAAGCGTGAAATACGCATAGGACGTCAGAACCCTCAATATTACGAAGTCCTTGAGGGACTCGAACCAGGCGAAAAGGTAATCACTTCAGGCTATGACAATTTCGGTGACAATGAAGTGCTGATCTTCTGATGGTCTCCTCACTCACAACGGGTGTTTTTGCTACCCGTCATGAGCACCAACCACCAATACAAAACATACACGACATTTACACCCTCACAACGGGCAGCGATTTTACCCGTCATGAGAAGTAAGAAAATAAACAAACCAATTAATAACAAAACATTATGATTACAGTAACAGATCTTTGCAAGGTTTTCCGTACAGAGGAAATCGAGACAACAGCGTTGAACAAGGTTTCATTTGAAATCAATGACGGTGAATTCGTGGCCATAATGGGCCCATCAGGATGCGGCAAGTCTACCCTGCTGAACATCCTCGGACTTCTTGACAACCCTACAGACGGAAGCTACATGCTTCTCGGACAGGAAGTTGCAAAACTCAAGGAAAAGGACCGCACCAAGTTCCGCAAGGGCAACATCGGCTTCGTCTTCCAGAGCTTCAACCTCATCGACGAACTCAACGTATTCGAGAATGTTGAACTCCCCCTCCGCTATCTTAACATCAGCGCATCAGAGCGCAAGCAGCGCGTTACCGAGATGCTCAAGAGGATGAACATCAGCCACCGCGCACAGCACTTCCCACAGCAGCTTTCCGGCGGTCAGCAGCAGCGTGTCGCAATCGCCCGTGCAGTCGTTTCCAACCCTAAGCTGATCCTCGCCGATGAGCCTACCGGTAACCTCGACTCGAAGAACGGTAAGGAGGTCATGGACCTTCTCACGGAACTCAACAAGGAAGGCACAACCATCGTGATGGTGACCCACTCGCAGAAGGACGCTTCATGCGCACAGAGGATCGTGAACCTCTTCGACGGTGAGATCGTCAGCGACGTGAAGAACGAACTGTAGTTCGCCATCCCCGGCCTGACCGGCCATCTCGTCATCCCCGGCTTGACCGGGGATCCCTACTTGACAAATAGACACGAAATAACCCTATAACGGCAACTAAATGGCAACATTCAAAATATTCAGAAGAGGCGGATCGGCTATGTCTGGCATACTCAATGTGCTCGGCATGGCGGTCGCCTTTGCTGCGTTCTATATCATTCTGGTTCAGGTGAATTACGACCTGAATTTCAACAAGGACATCAAGGATTCGGAGAAGATCTTTGTCCTCGGAGCTAACGACTGGCAGATTGAGGGAAAGAAAAGCCTGTACTACAACAGGCCTATGGCTGAAACAGCTCTTCAGGCATCCCCGAATGTAGAGAGTTACGTGATGATACGTCTGACGAATCTCCAGACCCAAAGCTTCATGATCGACCCAGAAGGCGAAAGGCGTACGGTAAATATTCATGTAATTGATTTCAGCGGAAAACGACTTGATGACTTCGGTTTCGAGGTCATGGCAGGCTCTTTTGACGATGTCATCGATTACCACGCTCTGGCCATTAGCGAAAAGACAGCGGAGAGATTCGGACTTGAAGTAGGTTCGAGATTAGGTCAGGGAGATGACGTATGCACCGTCGCCGTGATATTCAAGGACATGCCGCAGAACTCTCATTTTGGCGATCTGGAAATTCTGAGGAACATCGGTGACAAAGGCATAGACAATGTGTCTGAATGGGGCTATAACTATTTCGACAAGTTATATGACCCTGAAGATATAGAGGCTACTGAAGAGCAGATGTATGCTACGGCCGGGAAAATTTACACTGACCTTCTCTTCAAGGACATTCAATCACCAGAAGAATTAGGAATGACCCAGGAAGAGATGGATGAGGTCCTGAAGGAATTTATCGAGAG
>JAZNAW010000109.1:0-10312 GCA_045586745.1 Candidatus Cryptobacteroides sp. | reverse complement strand
TTTTAAAACAGATTAACAATGGCTGTTAAAATTCGTCTCCAGCGCCACGGAAAGAAGAATTTCGCATTCTTCCACATTGTAGTGGCAGATTCACGCGCACCTCGCGATGGTCGTTTCATCGAGCAGATCGGCTCTTACAACCCTAACACAAACCCTGCAACTATCGTCCTCAATGACGAGAGAGCACTTGCATGGCTTAACGTAGGTGCACAGCCTACTCCAACTGCAAAGCGTATCCTCTCTTATGAGGGTGTTCTTCTTGCAAAGCATCTCCAGGGTGGTGTAAAGAAGGGTGCTCTTACTCAGGAGCAGGCTGACGCAAAGCTTGCTGCTTGGAAGGTTGAGAAGGCTGCTAAGGTAGAGGCTAAGAAGGCTGGACTTAGCAAGGAGGCTGCTGAGGCTTACAAGGCTGCAGTTGCTGCTGAGGCTAAGGTAAATCAGGAGAGAGCTGAGGCTATCGCAAAGAGAAAGGCTGAGGCTGAAGAGGCAGCTCGCGCTGCTGCTGAGGCTGCTGCTGCAGAAGCTGCTGCACAGGCAGAGGAAGCAACAGCTGAAAGCGCTGAGTAATTCTGTCATGGCAGGTTTCGACAACTTGCAGCAGATTGCCCAGGTATTGAAATCTAACGGTACCGATGGGGAACTCGTCATGGGTTTCCGCGAAATCGCTCCTGAAGATATCAACTTAAAAGAACCGGTGTTCATCGTCTTCGATGGACTGCCGGTTCCTTTTTTTATCGAATCATTCACAAAGAGAGGCAACACCAAGGCCCTCGTACGCCTGACAGACATCTGCAGCATGGAAGATGTCGAGGAAATTGCAGGCAAGGCCGTATATGTAGAGGAAGAGTCCCTTCCTGAAATGTCACTTGAAGAAGACGGCTATGCAGCACTTATCGGCTGGCAGGTGCTGACCCCACAGATGCCCGATCAGGTCGGGCATGACGGGTCGCCTGTATTGACCGACACTATATACGAGGTCGGAGAGATCACAGACTTCATAGATATTCCCAACAATCCTTGCATCGAAGTGGAAACAAAAAATGGAGCAGTAATGATACCGCTCCATGAAGATCTCATTCTTTCCGTTGATCCGGAAAGTCTCGAAATCGTAATGCAGATTCCTGCAGGCTTGCTTTAGATTCTGTCCTTAAGGATGAAATAGTAGACTGCAAGGCCTATCCAGCTGCAGAGAAGAAGTCCCACTGTAATGACAATCTTGATAACTGTGTCAAGCTTCGGCTTGTTCCAGACATCCTTGATGCACCAGATGCAGCATACGAGTCCGATGATCCAAATGATAAATCCAATCATAATTTTATAGTGTTTAGTTGTTAAGGTTCACTTTAGCTTCATACTCAGCCTTTACATCCTGATAGAAGGCCGCATATGTCGTGTACATATAAGGTATCAGCCAGAAAAATCCTATTCCTAGAGTACATACTGCAAGTATTCCCCATCCTATGAAACTGAGGCTGAGCCAGAAGAAATCGAACTTATGACCTTTCATCATCTTCATACTTAAGTTGATTGCTTCATTCGCCGAAAGTTCAGGCTTCTCAACAAGAATGTAAGGAACCATTGCATATGCAAAAGCCTTGATGATACCAGGAATAAGAAGAAGGAGTGACCAGAGGACAACAAAGAGTCCCATCAGAAACATACCCCATACATTGTGGCCCCAGTTTGAAAAACCGATCTTGAAAGAATTGGAAATCAGGTTATCATCACCGTTAAGAAGAAGTGCCTTATGAGCATTGTAATATCCTACTCCAAGAGGATTCGCCACAAATAAAGACAATAATGACGATCCAAGTGTTAATGTCGCCACTACACCGGCTGCCAGACTTGCATTATCTGCCAGACTGGCAGATGCTGAAAACATACTGACTATGACAACATACACGACAGCACAAAGAACTGCCGGAGCCCATTTGCCTTTAAGAGCGGCAAGAGCCTGATTCTTGTATTCCTGATTGGTTTTCATGATTTCACCAGATAATTAATATGAAATTTCTACACTATAAGTAAGATTATCCATACAAAAGTATGCCGGAGCCCCCTCTTTTGTAGATACTATTTCAAAATCAACATTTTCGACAGATCCCAGTTTTTCAAGCTCAAACGGTGTCCAGATAGAGACGATCGAGTCCTTCTCTGCAGAGAAATCAGCAAGCAGGAATTCAGTCTCGCCGGTCTTATTGCCATTAAGATATCCGGTAGCCTTGAGAGTCATCCTGTCACCGGTCTCAAAGTTTTCCTTGATATAGTCAGCGACCTCTACAGTATTTGTGATGAAGCAGCCATTCAATATACATGATCCGTTGCTTGTGTACGGGAAATGTATGCCATGTTCTGGCATGAGGGCCTCATCAGGATTCTGATTGTATACCGTATAGATGTTGCTGAACTGCTTCTCCAGATCTTTAAGATAGCACCTGTATGTGTTATCAAGGTCCTGCGTATTTCCTGAAAGCGGCATCTCAAGACATGACAGAATGAATCCACCGTCCACCCATATCTTTCCCGGATCCAGCAGATGGTAGAAATTCAGCACATCGAAACCGAAGCCGTCCGGAGTCGTGGTATTGAAGAAAGTGCTGTCGGGAAGAAACTGTATCTGAGTATATTGAAAGTCTGCAGTGTTAGTATAGGACTGCGACATACCTGATCCGTCATCAAGACACGATGAAACAAGTATGAAAGATAATAGAATAAAGAATAAACGCTTCATAAATTATTAAAGAAATCTGATTATTTACAATAGACAAAGATAATAAAAAATCATAACGGCACGGAAACTTCCGCAACAAATGTTGCAGGACCGATAAGGTATACATCCTCAGCCACTCCTTTGAATATCTCAAGAGGACGGAATGACACCTTGAGACAGTCCCTTTTGGCCTTGACATCATAAGTGACCTGGTCTCCAGACACCCGGGAAGGCCTTATGCCCGCCCTGTAGGCGGCAATACATGATGCCACAATGCCTGTTCCGCATGCAAAAGTCTCGTCCTCAACACCTTTTTCATAGGTCCTGACCTTCAGAACTCCTTCTGACAAAGGTTCTATGAAATTCACATTAGCCCCTACCGGCTGAAGTTCGACCGCATTATACCTTATATCACGCCCCTCACCTGTCACATCATATGAATCAAGGTCTTTCACGATACGCACATAATGGCGTGTTCCCGTATCAAGAAAATATCCGTCTGAAGGCACTGAAACACCGGTCAAGGATTCATGATATTCACATGAACCGACATTCTTCATCTGAAGGCTTATCGTCCTGACATTCCCTTCGACAGAAAGAATGTCCGCACGATGAAACCCGTCTGCCGCATGAAAACGGAAATCCTTGATGCCCATGTCAGCGGCAAAAGCCACTATGCATCTGCCTCCATTTCCGCACATCATGCCGCCGGAACCGTCGGAATTGTAATATGTCATGCAGAAATCCACATCTCCCTGAGGTGCGTCCAGAAGCATGAGACCGTCCGCCCCTATCCCATATCGACGGTCGCACAATGAAGCTATCTGTTCCGTCGAAAGAACGACAGAGCCATCCCGGTTGTCCGCTATCAGGAAATCATTTCCTGCACCCTGGTATTTATAGAATTTGAATATCATGTAACTAATTAAAAATCAACAATTTAATTCAAATCGCCTGCTCCATATGCCGCAGGCGATTCAGCGTAAGTTATTCAATATCAACATATTACAGAGCGCAGAAGATCAGCAAGGAGGCGGATGCCTTCGGTGATGCGCTCCGGGCTCATGAAGGAGAAGTTCAGACGCATGGTGTTCTTTCCGCTGCGGTCAGGATGGAAGAATTCTCCGGCCACATATGCAACTCCGGCATCCAGCGCCCTGTCATAGAACTTCACGGAATCAAAACCCTCCGGCATGGTCAGGAAGAGGAAAAGTCCGCCCTCCGGATGCGTCCAGCGTACTCCTTCCGGCATATGTTCCTCCAGAAGTGACAGCAGAAGGTCGCGCTTGCCTTTATACAGTTCTATGGTTTTTTCCAGATTTGCATCCAGACGGCCACTGGAAAGAAACTCGGCCGCAACATACTGGTCGAATATAGGAGGACACAGGTCAAGAGACTGCTTGCATACATATATGCTGTCCAGTATTTCAGGATGCGCTATAGCCCAGCCCAGGCGGAATCCCGGAGCGAATATCTTAGAGAAGGAACCGAGATGGATGACGCGGTCGGAGTCGAGGGAATACATTGTCGGAATGTGCTCACCTTCATAACGAAGTTCCCTGTATGGACTGTCCTCCACTATCAGGAAGTCATGTTCCTGCGCCAGCGACACCAGCATCCTGCGTTCTTCGAGAGTGAGGGATTCACCTGAAGGATTCTGGAAATCCGGAATCATATACAGGAACTTCACAGATTTTCCAGCCTCCTTCACTCTGGAAATCTCTTCCTCATATGACTTTCTGAAAGTCTCCAGGTCATTACTATGGGGTACGCCTCTGATGTCCGCCCTATATGAACAGAACGACTGTATGGCACCCAGATATGACGGATTGGAAGTAAGGATCACATCGCCCGGATTGACAAGGACCCGGGTACATACATCTATGCCCTGCTGGGATGAAGAAGTGATCTGCACCCTTTCCACAGGTACTCCATAGCGTCTTGCCACAGCTTCCCGAAGTTCCGGAACGCCCTGGGTGGCACCGTACTGGAAGGCCTTGCCGGCATATCTGGAGATGACCTCCGACATTGTCCTCTCTATCTCCTCCAACGGAAATGTCTCCGCTGACGGATAACCGCCTGCGAAGGAATATATGGCATTCAGGTCGACCTTCCTGAATATCTCCCTTACAGGAGACCTGAAGAACGACCCGACGTCTTCTGAAAATTTATCCTTGTACATGTTCATGCTTAACGGAGCATATCTTCCAATGTGATCGATCCGGAAGTCTTGGCGTCGCGGTACTTCACGATGACCGGACAGTATAGATGTATTCCCTGTTCCGCGCCCGGTCCCTTGCTTACAGGACGGCTTCCTGCTACAACGACTGCTCCGGCCGGCACAACCATCTGTCCGTTCTCATTGGCACGTATATATTCGCCTGTATTAGCATCGAAGATCGCTGTCGAAGCATTGATGATTACGCCGGTACCGATAACCGCATTCTCCTTTACGATCGTACCCTCATAGATACCGCAGTTTCCTCCGATGAATACATTGTCCTCGATGATGACAGGAAGTGCGCCAACAGGCTCCAGCACGCCTCCAAGCTGCGAGGCCGCCGAAAGATGCACATGCTTTCCTACCTGTGCGCATGAACCGACGAGGGCATGTGAGTCGATCATTGTACCCTCATCCACATATGCTCCGATATTCACATATGCCGGAGGCATCATTATCACTGACGGTGCAAGATACGCACCTGCACGGACGCTGCTTCCACCGGGAACTATGCGTACACCGTTTTCCGCGGTGAACTTCCTGGCCGGAATCGTATCCTTGTCGAAGAAGGAGAACTGACCCTGGGTCATGTCTGTCAGCTGACCGAGGCGGAAACCGCTCAAGATCACCTCCTTCACCCATGAATTCACCTTCCACTCTCCGTCGACCTTCTCGGCTACACGGATGCTGCCGTTTTCAAGACCGGCTATAGTATCATAGAATCTTTCTCTGTCTGTCATCTTACAAAAGTCCCAATTTCTTTATTGTATCAACCATAAGGTCATATGTACTCTGCTGTGCCGGAACAAGAGGGAGACGGAACTCGTTCTCTATCAGCCCCATGGCATGAAGAGCAGCCTTTGCCGGAATCGGATTGCTCTCGACGAAGCAGTTCATGAAGAGAGGCGTCAGTTCCTCATTGAGCTTATATGCCTTTTCGCTGTATCCTCCCTGGAGTGCCCTGATGAACCTTACCATATGGTCCGGAGCCACATTGGAAGCCACGCTGATGACTCCGGCTCCGCCCTTCTGCATCATCCATATGGTATCGTCATCGTTTCCGCTGAGGACCATGAAGTCCTTCGGTGCATTACGCAGTATCTCCTCTATCTGCCCCCTGTTGCCGGACGCTTCCTTCACTGCCACGATGTTAGGGATTTCAGCCAGTCGGAGAGCCGTCTCTGCAGACATGTTCGCTCCCGTACGTCCCGGCACATTGTAAAGCACAATCGGCTTGCCGGTCGACTCAGCCACAGCCTTGAAATACTGGTACTGTCCTTCCTGGGTCGGCTTGTTATAGTATGGAACGACAATAAGGAAGGCATCCACTCCATACGGGTCCAGCATCTGCATGCTCTTTATCGTATGCTTGAGGGAATTTGTACCTCCTCCTACGACTATCGGCAGTCCGCCGGAATGTTCCTTTGCTGTCTGCAGGACCTTTATGCGTTCGTCGTCCTCAAGACAAGGAGTCTCTCCAGTAGTTCCCAGAGGCACAAGAAAGTCGATTCCGGCAGCGACCTGACGGTCTGTAAGGGCAGCAAACGCAGCATAATCCACCTCTCCGTTTCTGAAAGGAGTGATCAGTGCAGTTCCGCAACCTGTCAAATTCATATTGTTCATGATATATTATATTTCTCTATTCAAAAAACAGTTCCTTGAACTCATGTACGCCGGTCAGACCTTCTGTCCTAAGGGCGGCCTCCACGGCGCCTGTTGCGAATCCTTCGCGTGAAAATGCCTCATGGGTCATTGTGATGCGGTCGTTATGACCTTCATAGCCGACGGTATGGATTCCGGCAATCTCGCCGCAGCGTACAGACTGGATATCTGTATTTACATTCATGTTCGCATCGACGATGTCTGCCAGAGACCTTGCGGTTCCGCTGGGAGCGTCGAGCTTATGGCAATGGTGCATCTCGACCATATACGGACTGTAACCGCCGAACTTGCCGAGAAGTTTCGACACATAGTCAGTCACGGCAAAGAACACATTGACGCCTACCGAGAAATTCGTAGCCCAGATCATAGGAGTACCGCATTTCTCGAAATATGCCACGACTTCTTCCCGGATGTCTGCCCATCCTGTCGTACCGACAACTACCGCCTTGAAATTCTCTGCAAGGAATCTGTAGTTCGCCCTGAAGGCGTCCGGAGTAGTGAAGTCTATGCATACGCACTCCTTTGCCAGAGCCGGATCCGTATCCGTGACCGCTTCTGTCCATCCTGCATATTCAAGTCCCCTTGAAAGGATGATATTCTCGATCATCCTTCCCATCTTACCGTATCCGCTGATATATATTTTCATATTTCGAAACGTATTTCTTTGTTCAAATTCTGTCAACTCCTATACGTTACCCATCTCCTAAATCCCCTTCCTCGGGAAGGGGACTTACTATCGCTTCGCTCAAAATTAAAATGTTTCAAGTTCTTCAGGGTTATCGAAAAGGTGGTCATGAAGATCCTGTACCACCTCCGTAAGTTCCTCACGGTCAACAACAAAGCTAATATTGACAAATGAAGCACCCTGGGATATCATATATACATTGGTCCTCTTCAGAGGAGCAAAAGTCCTCTTGAGCATGCCGTTGAGACGCACGATGTTCTTTCCGATGACAGATACCTGAGACTTGTCCTCGTCCACGATTACCTCCGCAAACTCAGAAAGTTCCGCCACAACCTTGTCTACCTTCTCCGATGCATCCACAGTCACAGAAATGTTTGCTTCGGATGTACTGATCAGATCTACGGAAACCTTGTTCTCGCTGAATATCTCGAACACCCTTCTCAAGAATCCGGAGGTGTTGATCATCCTCATCGAGAATATGTTGATCACACGGATATTCTCCTTGAACGATACGGACTTGACACCGTCCTCAATGAACTCGTTGCGAAGAATCGCCGTTCCCTTGCCGGAAGGATTCATCGAATTGAGCACATATATAGGGATGTTCTTCTTTACCGCCGGTTCTATTGTAAGAGGATGAAGGACCTTCGCACCGAAATGGGCCATCTCTGCTGCCTCTTCAAAAGAGATCTTTTCCAGATATTTCGTGTTCTGCACCCTTCGAGGATCGGCAGTACGTACGCCGTCGACATCCGTCCAGATCTCTATCCTTTCTGCATCGACTGACATACCTATGAGCGAAGCCGAATAATCCGAACCTCCACGGCCAAGGACTGTCTGCTCTCCCTTCAGATTGGAAGCTATGAAACCCTGTGTTATGACTGCATCCATTCCCTTATAAGCCTCTGCAATCATACCCGGAGCTCTTTTCACAATTTCTGACTCTATCGGTTCTCCCTTGAGATATGCATCATTGGTAACCATCATCTTACGGGCATCGATCCAGTTTGTCCTTATGCCCTTTGCATTCATTGCAAAGCAGATGATAGTTGAAGACAGGAGCTCTCCGTTTGATATTATGATAGCCTTGTTTCTGTCGGAAAGCTCTCCGACAGCACATACCGCATTCGCAAGGGAATCAAGTTCGTCGCAGATCGCATTGACCCTGGTCACAGCGCTCTCCTTCTGGAGAGGATTCTGCTCCAGAAGCTCGCAGGCAAGGCTCACATGACGCTGACGGAGCTCAGCCAGGAGTTCCTTTGTAAGACCGGCATCCTTTGATGCAGCCGCATCTGATATCCTGTAAAGCAGGTCCGTCACCTTGGAAAGTGCAGACACGACCACCACGGGCTTCTGGTCAAGCTTGCCTCCGACAATGAATATCGTTCTTGTGATAGCCTCGAAGTTCGCAACCGAGGTACCACCGAATTTCATCACGATCATATATTGTTTCCTTTTATTGTTTCGTACATTTTCACATAGTTTTCCACCGCTGTCTCCAGGTCGTCAAGCGTGATACGCTCCTCATCCTTGTGAGCGACAAGTATCGAGCCCGGACCGCATAGGATCTTGTAAGGGATGCATTTCAGCTGCGGAGCGTCGCTTCCGAATGCAACGGGCTTTGACGGAAAGCCGTCAAGGACTTCGAAACGGCTCGGAGCATCGCCTCCGAATGCCTTTACGCTCATCGCCTTCTGCCATGGGGCCACAGCCTTTGCAACTATATCGGAGCCGTCCTGTACCGTTCTACGTCCGAAACGGAGCTTCGCATCAGGGCCGGCTATGTTCTTCATTATGTTGCAGACCATCTCATCCGACTCGAAGGTTGTCCTGAAATATACCCTGCATGTCAGAGAGTCGCTGAGGATGTTCTGCGGATTATCACTGATAAGTTTTCCGATGTTCCAGGTCGTGTCGCCAAGTACATCATCCTTCGGAAAGACAATGCTGCGGAGAGCATTCATGAAATCATTGAAATACTCTATCGCGCTCTGCCCGTTCTCCGGGTATCCCGAATGACAGGCCTTGCCTTCGAAGGTAACTTCGAATGATTTTGTCCCTTTTGCCGCAGATGCCATGCAGTTATCTGTCGGTTCTCCTACTATCAGCCATGCATCATCTGTCGGGAATGGTTTGTCCGACATGGCATTGAAAGCCTTTGCTCCGAATGAGCCTGTCTCCTCTCCGGCCAGAAGCAGAAGGCCGAAATCAGTATATCCCTTGCTCTCCAGAATCTTGCATGCCTCATACATGGCAAATATCTGTCCTTTTGCATCGCAGGTGCCACGTCCATGGAAGACTGTGCCGTCAGATGTCACGACTTCGCCCGACATTACAGACGAAGAATCCGATACCACACGAGGAGGCATGTACGGAGGAACTGTATCAAGATGGGAACAGAATACAACCTTAGGAACACCCCATGACACAAGAATATTCTTTGTACCGTCTCCAACTTCGAAAGTCTCGATACGTCTGCCCTTTCCAGCCAGTCTTTCGGCTAGAAAACCGGCGAAACCGGCCTCCCTTCCGGAGGTCGAGTCCATGTCCAGCATCTGAAGAAAAAGTTCCGTCTCCATAAAAACAAAGCAAAGAATGCCACAATACCGCATTCTTTGCAAATATAGTCAAAATATCAATACACTGCACCGAATCACATAACCAATTAAAGAATAAGGACTTATACTAAATCGCCCGTGCCATTTGGAGCAGGCGATTTATAGCAACTAGATGATAATCAGTGATTTACACTACTGCACTATAGACAAAAAAAATCCAGCTTTGAAAGCTGGATTTAAATTTGTGGAGATAGTCGGAGTCGAACCGACGACCCCCTGCTTGCAAAGCAGGTGCTCTAGCCAACTGAGCTATACCCCCAGGATTTTTAAGAACTTGTAGTCCCGAGCAGACTTGAACTGCTGACCCCTACATTATCAGTGTAGTGCTCTAACCAACTGAGCTACGGGACTGTATAATTAAAAAGATTGAAGAAAAGCAAGACTTACTGACCTTGCAATCCACCGCGAAGCTCGTG
>JAZNAW010000108.1:0-15164 GCA_045586745.1 Candidatus Cryptobacteroides sp. | reverse complement strand
GCTAAGGCAAAGGCTCTCCAGACATATGTTGAGCCGCTCATCACCAAGTCAAAAGACGATTCGACTCACTCACGTCGTGTCGTATTCAGCTACCTCAAGAGCAAGGAGGCTGTTTCAGAACTCTTCCGTACAGTTGCTCCTAAGATCGCTGACCGTCCAGGCGGATACACTCGCGTGTTGAAGACTGGTTTCCGTCAGGGTGACGGTGCTGACATGGCTCTCATCGAGCTCGTTGACTTCAACGAGGCAGCTCTTGCTTCTGCTCCTAAGGCAGCAAAGAAGACTACTCGTCGTAGCTCAAAGAAGGCTGTTGAGGCTGCTCCTGCAGCAGAGGTTGAGACACCTGCAGCAGAGTAATCAGACAAAAGACAACAGGCGGCCTGTGCCGCGATCAATAAACTCCGGATTCCTTTCCAGAATCCGGAGTTTTGTTTTTTAACATTTTTTTTATTATATTTGTTGATGTTACCTAGACTGGGCTGAGAAAGGCTTTATCAGTTTGTTCATAAAAATCCAATGCTATGAAACGGGTATGCTTTTTATTGACGTTGGTGACAATCTTGTCGTCAGTGTCCCTTTCTGCACAGGAAGTGCTTCGTTATGAAGGTCAGTGGCCTAAAGGGGAAGGAATCTTATACTCCAGCAGGGACGGACTTATAATAGGTACCTTCGACAATGGTGTGCCAGAAGGTAAATGTGTCTGCTATCTTCCAAGCGGTGAAGTCTATTGGGGTGACTATAAGAAGGGAAAGGCTACCGGATATGGCCGTCTGTACAGGGATAACGGAATCGTGATGTCCGGACAGTTCAAGAACGGAAAATACCATGGCATCGATACCTTGTACCGAAGAAACGGTTCTGTTTTTGTCGGCAAGTTCCGTAAAGGACGTCTGGATAAAAGGTTGTCCGAGTATGCTGAACTGCCATCCGGAATGCAGAAGCCTGCCTATCCTAGTGTCGACCTGAAGTTCAAGCAGGAGGATTTTCTCAGAGATCTCGAACTTGCGTGGGAGGAAAGAAACCTCAGACTTATCGAGAGTTATGGCTTTGTGACTCCAAGATTCCAGGGCGGAAGTGTGGAAGACTTCACATTGTGGGTGAATTCTCAGGTAGAGACTCCGGAATCTTTCGATCCGGAACGTGGATCCAGAACAGTACTTGTTGAATTTACAGTCCTTCCTGACGGCAAACTGTCTGAAATCCATGCGGTGTTCGGTTCCAATCTGGATCTTAACGAGGCTGCGGTCAAGGCTGTGTCAAAGTCTCCTTTATGGGAACCTGGTATGTTTGACGGACAGAAGAGAAGTACAAGACTTACGGTTCCTGTCGTATTCGAAGGCGAATAGATGCTGTAAACGGATAAGTTTATCATAAAATCTGCTATCTTTGCATGTTCGGGCCCTTGACGGCCCATGCATTGCAGGATAGCAGATTTTATATGAGTAAGGATAAGGAAATACTTGAAGGTCTGACCGAAAAGGAATATGAACACGGCTTTGTGACCGATGTCGAGCAGGAGTTCATACCTAAAGGCCTCAATGAAGATATAATACGTCTGATTTCGGCGAAGAAGGAGGAACCTGAGTGGATGCTTGAGTTCCGTCTTGAGGCATTCAGCCGCTGGCAGAAGATGACGGTTCCGCAGTGGGCCCATCTTGACATCCCTGAAATTGATTTTCAGGACATAATCTATTATGCGGCTCCAAAGAAGGATGAGGACCGTCCGAAGGAGATCGATCCGGAACTTGAGAAGACATTCGACAAGCTGGGCATCCCCATCCATGAGCGCAAGGCTCTTGCCGGAGTCGCTGTCGATGCCGTTTTCGATTCGGTTTCCGTTACCACGACATTCCGTTCGGCGCTTGCCGAGAAGGGCATAATATTCTGTTCTTTTTCCGAAGCCGTCCGTGAACACCCTGATCTTGTCCGCAAGTATCTGGCATCTGTGGTGCCGATAGGAGATAATTTCTATTCGGCCCTCAATTCTGCCGTGTTCAGTGACGGATCTTTCGTGTACATCCCTAAAGGAGTGCGTTGTCCTATGGAACTGTCAAGTTACTTCCGTATCAATGCGGCAGGAACAGGTCAGTTCGAGAGGACTCTGATCGTTGCGGACGAGGGTTCGTATGTCAGTTACATGGAAGGCTGTACGGCCCCTATGCGTGACGAGAACCAGCTCCATGCCGCAGTTGTTGAAATAATAGTGGAGAAGGATGCGGAAGTCAAGTATTCGACCGTGCAGAACTGGTATCCGGGTGATGCCGAAGGCAAGGGCGGAATCTTCAACTTCGTTACCAAGAGAGGTATCTGCAAAGGCTCGGGAAGCCATCTTTCATGGACCCAGGTTGAGACAGGATCTGCGATTACATGGAAATATCCTTCGACCATACTTAAGGGAGATAATTCTTCATCAGAGTTCTATTCGGTCGCTGTAACAAACAACTTACAGCAGGCGGATACAGGAACGAAGATGATCCATATAGGCCGCAATACAAGAAGCCGCATCGTCAGCAAGGGTATTTCCGCAGGCCGCAGCCAGAACAGTTACCGTGGTCTGGTGAAGATGCTTCCTGGTGCGGACAATGCCCGTAACTTCTCGCAGTGCGACAGTCTTCTTATCGGAGACAGATGTGGTGCACATACATTCCCATACATTGAGAATGCGAACAGGACAGCCGTTGTGGAGCACGAGGCTACTACCTCAAAGATCAGTGAAGACCAGCTCTTCTACTGTAATCAGAGAGGCATAGGTTCGGAAGAGGCAGTGGGACTTATTGTAAACGGATATGCACGTGAGGTGCTTTCTAAGCTCCCGATGGAGTTTGCAGTTGAGGCGCAGAAGCTTCTGCAGGTGTCACTTGAAGGTTCTGTAGGATGATGGAATTTTGGAATATCATATTGTTTGAGATGGGTGGAAAGCCGGTGCTGCTGATCGATCTGTTGTCGGCGGTGTTCGGTCTTACAACCGTATTTCTGGCAGGAAGAAACAGCAAGAGCAATTTCTATGTGGGATATATGTATACCGCATTGCTCTTCTTCATGTTCTGGCAGAAGAATCTGTATGCCAACCTGATACTGCAGCCGATATCGTTGGGTATAAATATAATGGGACAGTACCGGTGGAGCCATCCGAAGAAGTCTCAAGAGAGTGCTTCCGGAAGCGGTGACCTTAAGGTCACGATGCTGAGCTGGTCTCAGAGAGGACTGATAGTGACTCTGGTGCTTGTGCTTGCACTGGCATGGGGATGGCTGATGAGCATGATGGGAACCAGATGGTTCGTGGGATATTTCCCTGCAAATCCGCTTCCTTATCTGGACTGCTGCGTGACTGTGCTGATACTTACAGCTCAGACACTGTCAGCCTTGAAGAAATGGGACTGCTGGATCGCATGGCTTTTTGTGAACATTGCAAACCTGACCCTTTACCTGAAGGCAGGACTGGTCTTCATGCCGATAGTCAGCTGCCTCTATCTGATAAACGGCGTCTGGTCCCTGTTCACTTGGTATAAACTATATAGAAAGGAAATGTGAAGTGCAAATAGTTGATTATCAGTAACATATACGAAGTGCGTGCCGCCAAGGGGGAGCACGCAGATTGCGTAAGAGATTGAAAGTTAAGGGTTTGTGTTTCACGGTTTGAAAATTAATGCATATGGCAAACGATATATTATTGAAAATTGAGGGGCTGAAGGCCTCTGTTGAGGATAAGGAGATTCTTAAAGGGGTTGACCTGACCATCCGTAAGGGTGAGATCCATGCGGTGATGGGCCCGAACGGCGCCGGAAAGAGTACGCTTTCTGCTGTGCTTGCAGGCAAGCCGCAGTTCACTGTGACAGCAGGCAGCATCGAGTTCATGGGTCAGGACCTTCTTGCCATGTCACCGGAGGAGCGTGCCTGGGCGGGAATTTTCCTTTCGTTCCAGTATCCGGTGGAGATTCCCGGTGTGACAATCACCAATTTCATGAAGACCGCTGTGAACGCCCATCGTGCAGGAAAGGGTCTTGAGCCTCTGAAGGCTGGCGATTTCCTGAAACTCATGAGGGAGAAGATGGCGTTCGTGCAGATGAAGCCGGAGTTCGCAAAGCGTGAGGTCAATGTGGGATTTTCCGGCGGTGAGAAGAAGCGTAACGAAATCTTCCAGATGGCCATGCTTGATCCGACACTCGCTATCCTTGACGAGACGGACAGCGGACTTGATGTGGATGCTCTCCGCATAGTGGCTAACGGTGTAAATGCTCTTCATACACCGGAAAAGGCGGCTATTGTGATCACCCATTATCAGAGACTTCTGGATTACATCGTCCCTGATGTGGTCCATGTCCTCAAGGACGGAAAGATTGTCAGGACTGCAGGCAAGGAACTTGTCGCTGAAATCGAGGAAAAGGGTTACGATAATCTGTAGGATATATGGACGATATGATTATAAAATCGAACGATATTGTTCAAAAAGTATATCTGATGAGGTGTGAACCGGTGGGATACCCGGAGTCCGCTTCGCAGAAAACAGGGGATATGCTTCGCTTGTACTCCGGGCATCCCGCCGGCCAATGTGCATGCATCCCACCGACGATTGTAGTGGAGAGAGATGCGAAGGTGGATATCGTGCTGCTGATAATGCCGGGAACCTCATGCGACATCAAGATGGATATCCGTCTGGTCGGAGAAGGAGCGGAGGCCAATGTATATGGTGCATATGTCTGTGGCGGTGAAGAGAAGGTGAAGATTGCCGTGGACATGCACCACGATGTGCCTTACGGCAATTCCCGTCAGTTGTTCAAGGGTATTGCCGGAGGTACTTCCAAAGTGGATTTCTATGGCAAGATAATAGTTGCCCAGGATGCGCAGAGGACAGAGGCATACCAGGAGAATCATAATATCCTTCTTTCTGACGGAGCAAAGGTAGATACAAAGCCGCAGCTGGAGATCTATGCGGACGATGTGAAGTGTTCCCACGGTGCGACCATCGGCCGTCTGAGCGAGGAGGAACAGTTCTATATGCGCTCGCGCGGAATCTCTCTGGAGGATGCGAGGGTGCTTCAGATGATTTCATTCATCGCTCCTGTTCTTGAAAACATACCTGACGGATCGCAGCGTGAGTCCATTGCATCAGAATTTGAAGCACAGATAAGAAAGATATGATAACAAACCCGAATGTCAAGATAAATCTGGGACTGAACGTTCTCCGCAGGAGGGAGGATGGATTCCATGATCTTGAGACCCTTTTTGTTCCGTATTTCAATATCAGCGACACTCTTGAGATTGTCGTAGGAGACGATTACAGCCGTACGTCTGCATCAATATTCGGCAAGTATGCACCGGAGATGATTGCACAGGGCATATCCGAGGACGGCAAGCTGATGATTACTATAGCGCGCAAGGAAGGAGTGGACTGGGATCCGCTCAAGGATCTGACCGCTAAGGCATATTATATTTTATCGGAAGAGTTCGATATGCCTCCTGTAAAGATATTCCTTGAGAAGACTTCTCCGGTAGGAGCAGGGTTGGGAGGAGGCTCGGCAGACGCCGCATTTGCCCTGAAGATGCTCAATGAACTTTGCGGACTGGGCCTTGATGAGGCAAGCCTTGCAGGATATGCTTCAAGACTTGGCAGTGATTGTGCTTTCTTCATATACAATCGTCCTATGATAGGAGAGGGCAGGGGAGAGATCCTGTCGGAGTATCCTCTCTGTCTGGATGGATATGACCTTCAGGTTCTGACGCCTGAAGGAGTATCAGTATCTACAAAAGATGCTTATGGCGGCATCAGACCGCATCTCCCTGAGGTTCCGTTAAGGGAAGCTTTGGCAAGACCTGTTGAAGAATGGGACGGAGTCCTTGTAAACGATTTTGAGGAGACTGTCTTTGCAAAATACCCTGAACTGGCGGCTATAAAGCGTTCTCTTTATGACAGCGGAGCGGCTTATGCTTCCATGTCTGGCTCTGGTTCTGCACTCTTTGCCCTGTACAAGGCCTGATTTATAATAAAAAAAAGAAAAAAGTGACGAAAACACCGGATTCTGTGACGAACGGAAGACGGTGTTTTCTTTGTTATATATTCCTTTGTGGCATGAAAAGGTTCGTGCAGATGATTGTTGTGCTGCTTCTGTCTTCATGTGGGGTGGAGCAGATTGATACGGGAGTGCATTCCGGTGCTGACGGAATATGGTATGGTCCCTCTTATGGAAAGCATATGTCGGGAACCGTCTATGCCGTGGGTCTGGATTATCCGGAAGGTTATGACTGGAGGACGGATACGGATAAGGGACGGGTCAGATGTTCTCTTGTACTGTTTGCGGATATGGTTCCGGTGCTCAAGGTACCTGTGGGGGACGATCATGAGGTGTCTTCCGATAATGCCCGGCACAGAGTCCGTTCAGGATGCCTTTATACCGACTATACGGACGGTAAGACGACAGTGATACGTAAGGACGGACAGGAGGTCTTCAGGTTTGACGGAGCGGAGGAGATTGCCGATCTGGAAATACATGGTGGAAGGCTTCATACGCTTGGTTATCCGAAGGGTGGTACCGGCTTTGTGTACAGGATTGACGGAGAAGCAGTTGTTACAAGGGATTCCGGCACTCTGTTGAGCGGACTTTCCATATATGACGGCAAGGTCTGCTTCTGTTTCTCCAGACAGACAGTATCTTCCTCAGGTGCGGTCATGAACCATTATCTGTCCGAAGACGGCAAGGTCTCCCTGGTGGTGACAGACCAGGATGTTGAGGAGATTCTGGATATGGCAGTATATGCTGACGGACTGTATGTGCTCGCCAGCGTACGGGGAGTCGGTGCGCCTGTACTTATTAAAGGGGAAAGCCGCAGGAGTGTGAATTATTTCAGCACGCTTGACATCGTCTCATGCCGTTTCATTGATACGGAAACCATGAGTGTACGTGTAAGATACAGACACCCGGATTCAGACTATATGTCCGACATAGTGTGGACGGAAGAGCATGGGTGGAGAAGGTTCATGCGAGGAGGTATGATAACTTCACTGTTCAATGACAAAGACGGATATCATGCAGTGGTGTATTCATCTGAACTTCAGGAAGGCGCTGTTTTTTCGGGGAACAGCAGGCATGAACTTGATGTCCGGTATCATGCGTATGGGGAGAACTGCCTTACTGTGAGGGACAGTATGGTCTATGTCGGTCTTACCTCAAGAACCGGAAATGGCGCTCTGATATGGAGGGACGGAGATCTGGATACCCTGAGGCTCAACGGTCCTGTCACTTGCCTTCGATGATGTTTCGGGCAAGAGTATTGGCGCAGACAAAGTCACGCAGTTCCTGGCAGTCGGTCTTAAGGATCGTATGCCTGTCTCCCTGCCATAGAAGGGAGCCCTTGCTGATGAATCCGATCTTGTCTCCTATTTCAAGGATTGAGTTCATGTCATGCGTATTCACGACCGTAGTCATGTTGAATTCCTTTGTCAGATCGTGGATAAGCCTGTCTATGAGGATGGATGTATATGGATCGAGTCCGGAATTAGGCTCGTCACAGAAAAGGTATTCCGGGTTCAGCGCTATCGCACGGGCTATGCCTACTCGTTTCTGCATTCCTCCGCTCAATTCGTTTGGATACTTGCTGTCCGATCCGATGACATTGACCTTCTCCAGGCAGTATTGTGCCCTTTCACGTCTTTGGGCAAGCGACCAGTCAGTGAAGAATTCCATAGGGAACATCACGTTCTCGATGACTGTTGCGAAGTCAAATAAGGCGCTGCCCTGGAACAGGACGCCTATCTTCTGGCGGAGTGCCTTCTTCTCCCCGTAATCCATGCATGAGAACTTACGGTCTCCATATGAGATTTCTCCGCTGTCCGGCTCCAGAAGTCCTATGAGGTTCTTAAGCAATACGGTCTTTCCGGAGCCGCTGGCACCGATTATCATATTGCACTTGCCGGCCTCGTACTCGACGGATATGTCGTTGAGTACGGTCTTGCCGTCAAAACTTTTGAACAGATGTTCTACCTTTATCATGTGTCCTGTTCTTTAATAAAGCATCAGCTGTGTGACTATAAGGTCTGCAAGGAGTATCAGGATGCTGGTCGTGACTATTGCTTTTGTGCTTGACCTTCCGACTCCGAGAGATCCTCCTCTGGCATAATAACCGTTGAATGCTGCAATCGACGATATCATGAAGCAGAAAAGGGACATCTTGAAGCAGCTGTAGAAGATATAGAATCCGTTGTAGAATGCCTTGATGCCTGTTATGTACGATGCTGTTGGTATAATTTGCGTAGTTTCTACCACAATGTATCCTCCGATCAGACCGAGGGCGAGGCTAAGGAGCATCAGGAGGGGACTGAGGAGTGTCGTTGCGGTTATTTTCGGAAGTACGAGGAAACCGGCTGAATTGACACCCATCATGTCCATTGCATCAATCTGTTCGGTGATGCGCATGCTTCCGATTTCCGACGATATGTTGGATCCCATCTTGCCTGCCAGGATCAAGGCTACCATTGTCGAACAGAATTCAAGTATGAGACTCTCCCTCACCATGTATCCGATGTACATCTTGTCGATTATCGGATTCTCGAGATTGGAAGCTGTCTGTATCACAAGTACTCCTCCGATGAACAGGGATATGACTCCCACAAGAAGTATCGAAGAAAGTATCAGTTTGTCTGCCTCGTTTATGAACTGTCTCCAGAATATCCTGCCCTTTTCCGGCTTTCTGAACACCATGTTGAGAAAGAGGAAATATCTGCCGATGGATTCGAAGAATCTTTTTATCATCTCATTAATGTTTTGACCTCCTGCAAAGTTACCATAATTCTTATATTATCGGAATAAGATGTTATATTTGCGTTTAATATAAATCAACAAGCTATGAAAAAAACAATAATTCTTATCGCGTCGGCTCTTCTTCTGCTGCCGTCGTTCGCCGGAGCGCAGGAGACTATGCCGTTCCGTAATCCGGAGTTGTCAAGAGAGCAAAGAATCGATGACCTTATCTCAAGACTTACCCTTCAGGAGAAGGTGAACATGATGATGCATGGCTCAAAGGGAGTGGAAAGACTCGGCATCCCTGACTACAACTGGTGGAATGAGGCGCTTCACGGCGTTGCGAGAGCCGGTCTTGCAACCGTTTATCCGCAGACCATCGGCATGGCGGCTACCTTCGACCCGGAGACTCATCTCCAGACTTTCACCTATGTGTCTGACGAGGCTCGTGCAAAATATAATGATGCAATAAGCCGCGGCGAACACAAGCAGTATTACGGTCTTACCTTCTGGACTCCTAACATCAACATCTTCAGAGATCCGAGATGGGGACGTGGCCAGGAAACCTATGGCGAGGATCCTTTCCTTACATCTGCAATGGGTGTCGCTACAGTAAAGGGACTTCAGGGCGATCATCCTGACTATTACAAGACTCATGCGTGCGCAAAGCATTTTGCAGTCCACAGCGGACCGGAGTGGAACCGCCACAGCTTTGATGTTGTAGTCTCATCAAAGGATCTTTGGGAGACATATCTTCCTGCATTCGAGGCTCTTGTGAAGGAAGGTGACGTGCGTGAGTTCATGGGTGCATACAACCGTTATGACGGTGATCCATGCTGTGGCAGTGCTTTCCTTCTGCAGGATGTCCTCCGTGGAAAATGGAACTATCAGGGTCTGGTCGTATCTGACTGCTGGGCGATAAATGACTTCTACGTTGTCGGTCATCATGAGACTCATAAGGATGCAGCAGCTGCATCAGCAGCGGCTGTTCTTACAGGAACAGACGTTGAATGCGGCAGCGCATATGTAAACCTTATCCAGGCTGTTGAAGACGGCATAATTACAGAGAAGGACATAGATGTGTCTGTACGCCGTCTCCTCAACGGACTTTTCGAACTCGGTTTCTTCGATCCTGCATCAGTTGTTCCATGGAGCAATATCCCGTATTCAAATGTGGATTCTCAGGAGCATAAGGACCATGCGCTCAAGGTAGCCCGTCAGTCTGTAGTGCTTCTCAAGAACGAGAACGATCTGCTTCCTATAGAGCCTTCAAAGGTGAAGAAGATTGCTGTAGTGGGACCAAATGCCGATGATGCACAGATGATGCTCGGTAACTATAACGGAACTCCATCGCATACAGTGACAATCCTTGAGGGTATCAAGGCGGCATATCCTGGCGTAGAGGTTACCTATGAGAGAGGATGTGACCTTGTAGAGGGTTATGTGTATGTTGACCCACGCCTTCAGAGAGGTTTCCGTGCCCAGGGTTATGAAGGCCTTTCTGCAGAACAGCTTGCTGAGCTCCAGCGTAGGGAGAAGGAACGTCAGGCTCTTCTTGCTGCCGCTCCGAAGCCGATACCTTCGGAAAACTATACTCCTGAGGCTCTTGCCGAGTTTGCGGCAAAGACTGCAGAAGGTTCGGATGTGATCTTCTTTGTCGGTGGTCTTGCTCCTACAATCGAGGGTGAGGAGATGAGGGTTACAATCGACGGATTCAAGGGCGGTGACCGCGAGAGAATCGAACTTCCTGAAGTTCAGGGCAAGATGCTCAAGGCTCTCAAGGCAACTGGTAAGCCTGTTGTGTTCGTGCTTTGTTCGGGAAGTGCCGTGGCACTTGAACAGAACGAAGCTGACTACGATGCCCTTGTATGTGCATGGTACGGCGGACAGGCCGGCGGTACTGCTGTCGGTGACATCGTAAGCGGAAAGGTTTCTCCTTCAGGACGTCTCCCTATCACGTTCTATAAGTCTACAGCACAGCTTCCTGACTTCCTTGACTACAACATGAAGGGCAGGACATACAGATATATGACAGAGGAGCCTCTTTATCCTTTCGGATACGGCCTCAGCTATGCAGACTTCTCATATGGAAAGGCTAAGCTTTCATCAAAGTCCATAAAGGCAGGTGACAGCGTGACCCTTACAGTGGATCTCAAGAACAACAGCAAGGTGGCTTCAGACGAGATCGTACAGGTATACGTGAAGCGTCTCGGAGACGCGGATGCTCCTGTAAAGGCACTCAAGGGATTCCAGAGGGTAAATGTGAAAGGCGGTGAGAAGAAGTCGGTTTCAATCGAGCTTCCAGCTGATTCGTTTGAATATTATGATTCGGAGGCAGATGATCTTGTCGTGAAACCTGGCAAATATCAGATTCTTTACGGTTCATCGTCTTCAGATGACGATCTTCAGGCTCTTCCGCTTACAGTGAAGTAGCAGATTCTACAAGATAATTGCAATGCGAACATGACGGGAGATGGAACGCATCTCCGTCTTCGCAGATCAATACGAAACTATCGGAAAGTTCCTCATAGCTTATGCTGTGGGGAACTTTTTCAAACATATACCATCGTCCGTTTATGGCATAATTGAGCTCCCTTTCGCTCCATACGGTTCCCTTGGTCGATGTGTATGCGGTAGGTTTCCCGTCTTCCTTGACTGCAGCAACGCAGAGATATGCCGGACCGGCTGCAATATCAATCAGACGGATCTTTCCATAGTATTCATCATACTGACCGTTAAAGTCAAACACTTTCCCGATCAGGGCACGGTTTATCGATATTATTTCAGAGCTGTCGCTGACGGCATGGCACATTTCTGTCCCGGCATCCATACCGATGAATTCGCCTTTCATATCCAGACGGATTCTTCTTGCCTTGTCGAACGGGCTGTCCCAGAACAGGACCTGTTTTCCCCGGGCAATGGCAATCACTCCGTCTCCAAAGGCTTCTATTCCACGAAGTACAGTGCCTTCAGGCAAGTCCATCCTGATTTCCTCGCCTCCCATAAGGCAGACCATAGAAGTGTCGGTGGCGATGATCTCGGCATCGTGGACAACACATGAAAAATTCTCTGACCGGGCCTGGAACCCGATCAGAGAAAGTATCATGATTGTGATGAACCTATGCATCGTGATATCAGAGACCGCTGTTGACGATCTTGAACATCTCGAATGACGCCTTCATCGGCTCAGGCTTTGCAGGAGCCTGGGCACCGGCTCTGAAGCCGCCGCCGAACGACGGCATTACGCCGTCGCATGCGATGAGACCTGCCTGAACGTCCTTGAGGCCTGCTTCAACCTTGCCTGCCTCGACATATTTCTTTCCGTCAAGAGAATAGAATGCAGTGTAGACGCCTCCCTTCTTCTGGAGTCTGAGCCAGATGACATTGTCCTTTACGCCTTCCACTCTTGCATTTACAGTAGCCTTGTTGTAGCCGCCTTCCTCACATACGATCTGAAGACCGGCAGCACCACCCTGAGGACCTCTTCTTCCCATCTGTGCGCCGTAGACAAACTTCACGAAGTTGTCATCATCCTGATATGCAACGATACCCGCATTCTGTGCAGGCATTGCAGGAGCAGCGGAGCATGTGAGCTTGGTGTCAACTGTCCAGTCGGAGTTTGCGCTCTGAACGAATACGTTCGCAGCATTGTTGTTGCTTACGGTAAGGTCTCCGGCCTCGGTCGTGATGACAAGGGCACCGTTATTTACAGCATAGTTTGCCTTGTTCTCATTCAGCACAGTCCATGCAGATGCAGGTGCGCCCTTGAATTCATCGGAAACAGCCTTTACACCGAAGCTTACATAATAAGTCTCAGAATCTCCGGTCACGTCATCAATTACCTTTACTGATGCTGTGCCTGGAACTGCAGGAGCCTGCTCCACAACCACTCTGAGAGAGGCATCCTTTGCTGCAGCCGCTACTTCAGGTGCTGTAGCTGAAGCCTTGCGAAGGAAGCTGTACTGGCTTACACCATTCTTCAGGACCGACTTGCCTGCAACCTTAAGGCTTGCAAGTGCAAGGTCCGGCATAACCTTTACAGAGTACTCGTCACATACGGTCTTGCCGTCTACGGTAACTTCCACATAAATTGTAGCCACTCCCTGTGACTTTGCCGTGATCTTTCCGTTCTCGTCAACTGAAACTACTGCTTCGTTGTTGCTTCTGTATACAGCCTTGGTCTGGTCGAGGCTTACGAATGCGTCGTCAGTCATACATGCAGTGTATGATGTCTGAGCTGTCTCTCCTACCTTGAGCACAGATACTCCGCAGTCTGCAACGACTGTCTTGAGCTCCGGCTTGAATGCGGAACCGTTCATTGTCGCTGTGAGAGTACCGCGGATGTCCTTTGATGAAGAACCTACTTCAAAAACATACCTTCCGCTGTCGTATGCGATCCTGTCTGTATCCATGTCCCAGAACCAGAGGTCCTCGCAGTCAACGACAATCTGTACTGTCTTTGTCTGTCCTACAGGAATAGTGACTCTCTCGAATCCCTTGAGTCTCTTGATAGGGCGCTGTGCTGCAGCCGGGCTGTCCGGGGTGGATACATAAAGCTGAACAACCTCGTCACCGTCGTATGAACCGGTGTTCTTTACGTCCACGCTGACAGTTACCTTGTCAGAAGGTGTAATTGCATTCTTGCTGATCCTGAAGTTAGAGTACTCGAATGTAGTGTAAGAGATACCATATCCGAACTCATATGAAACAGGCTTTGTGAAGTACCAGAGCGTACGCCCGTTCTTTCCTTCACCTCCGCGGAGAGTGTAGTCTGTGATGGCAGGAAGATCCTTTACGGTCTTATACCATGTTGCGTTGAGCTTTCCGCCCGGAGTCACATCTCCGAAGAGAATCTTTGCGATTGCCGGACCCTGTGCCTGTCCGTTATATCCTGTCCAGAGAATACCAGGGATGTTCTCAAGATCCTTGAACTCTTCAACTTCCACACAGCCGAGGGTCTGCATTACCACGATTGTGTTCTTGTTCTGTGCGGCAACAGCCTTGATGAGCTTGACCTGGTTTCCTGGAAGGTCGAGAGTAAGACGGTCAGCCTCTTCTGTTGCTGTATTCTCGTCTGTACCGACGAATACTACAGCGACATCAGATTCTCTTGCAGCCTTGAGTACGCTCTCATCGATTTCGTCATCCTCAGGTGCCTTGTATACGAGATAAAGGGTCTTGAGTTCGTTGACTCCGAGTCTGAGGACCTTTGCCTCCATAGGTGTGCTGGCTCCGTAAACACCACCAACGCGCTTTCCTGATGCCTTTGTAGCCTCGAGTGTGCTGACAAGGTTTCCGCTAGGCGAGTCGACATGTGCCTCGATGATACCGCCTTCCGTAGGGATGTTGACGCCGATGGTGATCTTGTCAACGTTCATCAGGTCGATGTTGTCATAAGCAGTCCATGAACCGTCGTCGATTGAACGGACCTGCTCTTCTGTTCCCATACCTGAACCTACTGTAATGCCGTCAGAGCATGCGCTGAACTTAGTTGCGTCATGTCTTGTCACGGTACCGTCAGCCTTATGGAGCTCGAAATATGCGATATAGAGAAGGTTGCTCTTGCTCTTTGTGCTGCCGCCTGATGCAAGGGTGACCTTTACTTCAGGATTACGTGCTGCAAGGTAGTCGGAGATTCCCTTGAAAGGACTGATGCGGCTGCTTTCTTCAGGACGTCCCGAATAAGGTCCGAGCTCCACCTCGTCAGCCTGTGGACCGATGATGGCGATGGACTTGATTTCAGAAGCCTTGATTGGAAGAGCCTTCCTGTCTGTACCGCTTACGATCTCGTCCTTGAGAAGTACAGGTGTCCTTGTTGCGACTTCCTCTGCAAGTGCCTGGTATCTTTCTGCGTTCACCGTGCTGGCAGGATAGAGCGCGTAAGGAACCATAGGATCCGGGTCGAACTCGCCTGTACGCATGCGGATTGTGAACACGTTCACCAGTGCACGGTCGATATCGGCCATTGTGATGAGTCCTTTCTCAAGTGCGCTGATGGCAGATCTCTGGTATACGCTTCCGCAGTCAGAATCTACACCAGCCTTGAGTCCGGCAGCCGTAGCCTCTTCTGCTGTCTCCACATAATAGTGACCTGTGTAGATGTCCTCGATTGCGGCACAGTCTCCGGTCACATAGCCCTTCATTCCGTATGTACGGCGTGCGATAGTGTCGAGATAGAGGGTACTTGCAGAAGTAGGAACTCCATTTACCGCGTTGTATGAAGACATGATCGAAGGCAGAGCGTCGTTCTCGATGAGTTCCTTGTAAGGATAGAGGTAGAACTCCCTCATATCCCTGCTGTCCATGTTCGAACTGCTGACATGGCGGTCGAACTCACTGTTGTTTGCGAAATAGTGCTTTGCACAAGGAACGGCCTTGAGATAGTCAGGATCATTGCCCATGAGTCCGCGTACGAAGGCTCCGGACATTACG
>JAZNAW010000107.1:0-26149 GCA_045586745.1 Candidatus Cryptobacteroides sp. | reverse complement strand
CAGTCTGCCCCATTTGGCCACTCTGGTATTCTCCCAAAATTCTTTAAGAACTTTTGAGCCGATGGAGGGAATCGAACCCACGACCCCGAGATTACAAATCACGTGCTCTGGCCAACTGAGCTACATCGGCAATGTTGTTTTCCCTCGTTTGGAAGGTTATTTCCTTAAAGGGATTGCAAAGGTAGGCATTATTTTTAATTCTCCAAAACTTTTTCGTTTTTTTTGCAGAATTTTTCATTTTCAGCAACAAACAGAGCATATAGCCTGTCTGTTGTAAGTCCGCATTCCTCCCGGAGTTCATCCTGTGTCCCCTGACTGATGTATCTGTCGGGTATTCCTACCGCCTTTACCTGGACCGGGGCGTTGCCTGAGGCGATGAATTCCGTGACTGCGCCATATAATCCTCCGGCCGTGCAGCCGTCTTCAACCGTCATGACCTTTCTGTATGAGCCAGCGATCCTGCTCACCAGGTCTTCATCCAGAGGCTTTATATACCTTATATTATATATAGCAGGATTCCAGCCGGTCTCTTCCTTGATCCGAAGAGCGGCTTCAACCGCTCTGTTTGCGGACGGACCGGCCGCTATGACTGCGATGTCCGACCCTTCCAGCAGGAGCTCTCCTTTGCCCGGTTCCATGACCTCGAATTCCGATTCCTTCCAGTCAGTGCCCTCGCCATAGCCTCTTGGATATCTTATGATGAAAGGACCTTCCTCCGCGAGGGATGCCGTATACATCATGTTCTTGAGCTCCGTTTCATCCTTAGGTGCTGCAATTACGGTTCCGGGCATAGTCCTGTATATCGCCATGTCGTAGCATCCGTGATGTGTGGCTCCGTCCTCTCCCACGATTCCGCTTCTGTCCAGACAAAGCACGACAGGCAGACCCTGGAGGGCCACGTCATGGAAGATCTGGTCGAATGCCCTGTGGGAGAAAGAGGAATATATGTTACAGAAAGGCTTCAAGCCTCCTGCTGCAAGTCCGGCAGAGAATGTCACAGCGTGCTCCTCTTCGATGCCCACGTCATAGAATCTTTCAGGCATCTCCTTGGCCAGAAGGTTCATTCCGCATCCTGAGGCCATGGCCGGGGTGATGCCCACAATCTTGTCATTTGTCTTTGCGAGCTCGACAAGCACTTCTCCGAACACGTCCTGATAACGGCTCTCTCCCTTCCTGCTCTTCTGCCGCATTCCGGTTTCGGGGTCGAAGATGCCCGGAGCATGCCATGTGGTCTGGTCGCTTTCTGCGGGTGCATATCCCTTTCCTTTCTTGGTCATTGCATGCAGGAGCAGGGGACCGTTCATGTTCTTGAGTTTCTTCAGGGTCTCAACGACCTGGACTATGTCATTTCCGTCAACGGGACCGAAGTATCGGAATCCCATGGCCTGGAAAAGATGTCCGCCGCTGCTGCTTACAAGGTGCGACTTGGTGGTTGCGACGAACTTCTGCACTACATTTCTCACCCATCCGTCTCCAAGCCGGTCCCAGATGCGCTTCTTTGCTTTGTTGTACTTCGGATTCGTCGTGATCTTGAGGAGATATTCGTGAAGACCTCCGATGTTCTTGTCTATGGATATATTGTTGTCATTGAGTATGACAAGCATGTCTGCCTTGCTGGCTCCGGCATTGTTCAGTCCTTCGAAGGCCAGACCGCCGGTGAGGGATCCGTCACCTATGAGCGCCACGGCCTTATGCGGAAGTCCCTGCTGCTTTGCCGCCTCTGCAAATCCCAGTGCTGCCGATATCGAAGTGGACGAATGACCGGCGCCGAATGCGTCATATTCGCTTTCGGAACGTTTCGGGAAACCGCTGATGCCATCCTTCATCCTGTTCTTTCTGAATGCTTCGCGGCGACCGGTGATTATCTTGTGGGCATATGCCTGGTGACCGACATCGAATACAAGCTTGTCTTCCGGTGCGTCATATACATAATGAAGACCGACCATGAGTTCTACAGCTCCGAGGCTGGAACCGAGGTGGCCGGGGTTTACCGAACAGCATTCTATCATATAATGGCGTATCTCGGCACAGAGTTCCTTGAGTTCCTCCATGCTGAAGTTCTTAATGTCCCTAGGTGAGTCCACCTTGTCCAGAAACTTGTACGTCATATTTCCTTCTCCTATGTTTACAAAGCAAAAACATGCGAAGTTAGCACTTTATTGTGACAATCAGAAATCTGTTTTGGCTATTCGTACAAAAACTCCTATCTTCGCGCTGATTATCAGTATAGCGGAAATTATAAAATCGCAATATTATGAATAAAGTACAAAAAGTGATGCGAGACATCCCTGCAGTACGCTGGACGGCCCTTCTGCTGCTTGCTCTCGCAATGTTCTGTTCATACATCTTTATGGACATCCTTTCCCCTATCAAGGACCTCATGCAGTCTACCAGAGGCTGGGATTCGACGGCATTCGGTACCATGCAGGGAGCCGAGACATTCCTTAATGTATTCATCTTCTTCCTGATCTTCGCAGGTATCATCCTTGACAAGATGGGCGTAAGGTTCACCGCAGTCCTTTCGGGTGCCGTAATGCTGGTCGGCGCGTTAATCAAGTATTATGCGGTGACAGACAGCTTCATCGGCAGCGGACTTGAGGTATGGTTTACAGAGAACCTGAACTATATACCTGGCTTCGACGAACTGGGGATATCTCCTTTCTACAGGGGAATGCCTGCATCGGCAAAACTTGCCGCCATCGGTTTCATGATCTTCGGATGTGGAGTCGAGATGGCCGGCATAACGGTTTCAAGAGGTATCGTCAAGTGGTTCAAGGGTAAGGAAATGGCCCTCGCAATGGGCTCTGAAATGGCATTGGCGCGTCTTGGAGTCGCTACCTGCATGATCTTCTCGCCTTTCTTCGCAAAGCTTGGCGGAACAGTTGACGTATCACGCGCAGTAGCATTCGGACTTGTACTCCTTATGATCGCCCTGATCATGTTCATCGTCTACTTCTTCATGGACAAGAAGCTTGACTCACAGACAGGAGAGGCGGAGGAGAAGGATGATCCTTTCAAGATTTCGGACGTGGGAGCCATCCTCAAGAGCGGCGGATTCTGGCTTGTCGCCCTTCTCTGCGTGCTTTATTATTCGGCGATCTTCCCATTCCAGAAATATGCTGTAAACATGCTCCAGTGCAACCTTACATTCACTGAAGTCCCTGCAGGTTCATTCTGGGCAAGCGAGGCAGTGACAATCGTGCAGTACATCATCATGCTCATCGTGGCTGCAACCGCATTCACCAGCAACTTCTCGAAGAAGCCTATGAAGCAGATCATGCTGACAATCTCATGCATCTTCCTCGTGGTATACTGCTACATGGGATACATGCGCCAGTCCGCTGAAACAATCTTTGCTGTGTTCCCGCTTCTGGCAGTAGGTATCACTCCTATTCTCGGCAAGATCGTGGACTACAAGGGCAAGGCTGCGACAATGCTTATCTTCGGTTCTGTCCTTCTGGTGCTCTGCCATCTTACATTCGCCTTCATCCTTCCTCTCTTCAAGGGTAATGCAGTGGGCGGTGTCGTCGTGGCATATGTGACGATCCTCGTCCTCGGAGCATCGTTCTCTCTCGTTCCAGCCTCACTGTGGCCAAGCGTTCCGAAGCTTGTTGACGAGAAGGTGATAGGTTCCGCATACTCGCTCATCTTCTGGATCCAGAACATCGGTCTCTGGCTCTTCCCAATGCTTATCGGCAAGATCCTCGACTCTACAAACAAGGGTCTTGTGGCACAGGTGAACGAAGGTCTCATCTCTGCAGAAGCTGCTGCCACACAGTACAACTACACGGCTCCGCTTCTGATGCTGGCATGCCTTGGTATCGCAGCTCTCGTCCTTGGAATCATTCTCAAGAGAGTTGACAAGAAGAAGGGACTGGGTCTTGAACTGCCTAATATAACAGAATAATCATGTCAACCCTGAAAAACACTCTCAGGGACAACAAGTGGGCATGCTGGCTGGCGCTGGCATGCCTTGTTGTTCCTATGTTCGCCTCATATTTCTTCGACGACATGTTCTCGTCTCTGTCCGAGCTGTTCAAGAATCCTGAATTCCTCGAACTTGGATGGAACATGGAGGATTACGGCTTCTATGCCAGCGGATATTCGTTCCTGTGCATATGGGGAGGCCTGATCGTGTGCGGAGCGCTTCTGGACAGATTCGGAGTGCGCCTTGTAGGATCGATCTTCGTCGGGATGATGGTCGGAGGCGCCGCCCTTGTGACATTCGCGATTTCCGCCGGCTTTGAACCGAAGACTTCTCTGACCGTAGCATACGTTGGCTGCATGCTTTTCGGGCTTGGCAGCGAGATTGCCGGCGTGTCAGTGACACGTTCGATCGCGAAATGGTTCAAGGGCAGGAACATGGCCCTTGCCATGGGACTGCAGCTTGCCATTGCGCGATTCGGTACGGCGACTGCCATCCTCATCGCTCCGATGATCGTGAAGCAGAAGACTCTGGGAGAGATATACACGCTGGCGGAGACCAACAGACCGGCGCTTATCGGCCTTGCGGTTCTTGCAGTGGGTGCGATTCTCTGGGCTGTCTTTGTCGCGATGGACGCTAAGTTCGACCGCCAGACGGGAGAGACTGACAAGGTGGAGACTGCAGAAGAGGACAAGTTCAGGTTCTCTGACATCTGGAAGGTGCTGAGCAATCCGCGATTCCTTATGATCGCGATACTCTGCGTGACCTTCTACTGCTGCGTGATCCGCTTCAAGAAGTTCGGAGTGTCGATTCTTCTTCCTCTGTTCGGAGTAAACCTTGAGATCGCGACCGTGCTCCTTGCCATGATCCCTTTCTTCACGATCCTTTTCACTCCGCTTTTCGGAGCCCTTGTGGACAAGGTGGGAAAGGCGACGACATGGATGATCGTCGGCTCGGCACTTGTGCTCACCTCCCATCTGATCATAACCTTCGCACCTCAGGGTGTGCCTGCATACGCTTATGTATCCATAGCGCTGCTGGGTATCGGCTATTCGCTCGTACCTTCAGCCATGTGGCCTTCCGTGCCGAAGATCATTCCTGAAAAGAACCTCGGCACTGCATACTCCCTCATCTATTGGGTTCAGAACCTCGGCATGTGGGCCGTGCCTATCTATGTCGGAAAGATATTCACAAGAGAGATAACCCAGGCGGGAAATCATGCACAGGAAGTCTCTGCAGCACTTCATGCGGAGTACATATTCATCATTCTTGGTGTGATTGCCATAGCGGTGGCGGTTCTTCTTTTCCTGTCTTCCAGAAGAAATCCCGGACTGAAGCTGGATGAACCGGTGCAATAATACGTCTGACTGGACTGGTATTGCAATCTTTTGATACATTTATGCTAGGGCGTTTGCCTTTTATTTTGTAATATTGTGGTTGCTTACCGCAATATTACTTTTTTACAGATACACAAACTGATAACCGTATGAAAAGAATTCTTTCAGCGCTTTCAGCGCTCCTGCTTGCGGCCTGTGCATTTGCACAGGATCCTGATTTCCACATCTATCTCTGTTTCGGCCAGTCCAACATGGAAGGCAATGCGAGGATCGAGGCACAGGATCTGGAGAACGTGAGCGACCGCTTCAAGATGATGGCGGTTGTGGACAATCCTGAAATGGGACGCGTGAAAGGCCAGTGGTACACTGCTGTGCCGCCACTCTGCCGTCCTGGTACAGGACTTACACCTGCCGATTATTTCGGAAGGACTCTTGTTGAAGCACTTCCGGAAAATGTGAAGGTCGGAGTCGTTCATGTCGCTATCGGCGGCTGCCACATCGAGACCTTCCTTCCTGACAGCATCGCAAACTATGTAGAGAAAAGAGCTCCGGGCTGGATGAAGGGAATGCTTGCAGCATACGACAATGATCCTTATGCAAGACTCATCGAGATGGCAAAGATCGCCCAGAAGGACGGCGTCATCAAGGGTATCCTCGTACACCAGGGCGAGTCGAACACAGGTGATCCGCGTTGGCCGAGCCAGCTCAAGAAGGTTTATGACAATATTCTTACAGACCTAGATCTCAAAGGTGAGGTTGTCCCTCTTCTCGTAGGTGAGGTCGTGAACAGTGACAGAGGCGGTGTATGCGCTTCCCACAATGAGGTCATCGCACGTGTTCCTTCAGTAATCCCTCAGGCTCATGTAATAAGTTCAAGCGGATGTACAAATGCTTTTGACCTTCTTCATTTCGATGCGGCAGGTTACCGCGAACTTGGAAAGCGTTACGCGAACAAGATGCTCCAGCTTCTTGGATACGACGCTCCTCAGCAGAATTGGAGGGATGTTGTTTTTGAGCCGCACATCATCCATCCTGACGGCCGCATAACATTCAACTATGATGCTCCGAATGCACAGAAGGTAGAGCTTTCCGGTCAGTTCATGGAAAGAAACATGCCTATGTTACGTAACAGCAGAGGTATATGGAGCGCTACAGTGAAGCCTGAAAAGGCCGACATCTATCCATACAACTTTATAGTGGACGGAGTGTCTGCAAATGCGCAGAACAATATGGATATATTCCCTAACGAGAACTTCAAGGCCAGTCTTCTTGAGATTCCGGATCCGAATGCTCTCTACACTGTGAATGATGTCCCTCATGGAAAGGTTCAGTATATGACATACAAGTCTGACGTCATGGGTGAGTATCGTCCGGTTCTTGTCTATACTCCGGCTGATTATGAGAAAGGTAATAAGAAATATCCTGTATTCTATCTCGTGAGCGGTACTACCGATACTGAGGAGACTTGGTTCAAGGTAGGAAAGGTAAATGTGATCCTTGACAACCTCATCGCTCAGGGCAAGGCAGTTCCAATGATTGTGGTCATGCCTTACGGAAATGTTTACGGAACGACTCCTTCTCCTACTACGGTTGCCGCTGCAAAGATGTATCAGAAGTTCGAGCAGGAACTTACCGAGTGCGTGATGCCTTTTGTTGAGAAGAATTTCCGTACGAAGAACGACCGCAGGAGCAGAGCGATCGGAGGCTTCTCACGCGGTGGCGGACAGTCTCTCTTTACGGTTTATTCTAATTTTGACAAGTTCTCATATCTCGCATCTTACAGCGCATATCTGACTCCTGAGGTAATGGATATCTATTTCCCGAACATCCAGAATGACATCAAGAGCCTTGACCTCATGTGGTTCGGAGTAGGTACATCCGACTTCCTCTACCAGAACGTTCTTGACCATCAGGCATACTTCGATGCGAAGGGCATATCATATGAGAAGATGTTCACTGAAGGTGGACATACATGGATGAATGCCCGGACTTATCTTGCTGAAACACTTCAAAAATTCTTCAAATAATGAAAAAACTGTTAGTATTGGCGGCCGTATTCGGCCTCGCTGCATGTGCGCAGCCACAGGATGAGTGCAATCTTCCTGACAACGTGATGATTACAGGTACAAACCCGATCATCAGCAATCAGTTCGCAGCAGACCCTACTGCTCGTGTGTTCAACGGAAAGATATATCTGTTCCCTTCACACGACATTCCAAGCATTATCACCCATCGTGACGGATCAAAGTGGTTCTGCATGGAGGACTATCATGTGTTCTCATCAGAGGATCTTACAACATGGACAGACCATGGTGTGATCGTAGATCAGAAGGACGTTCCTTGGGGTAATCCTACCGCATATTCAATGTGGGCTCCTGACTGTATCGAAAAGGACGGAAAGTACTATTTCTATTTCCCTAACGCTTCAAAGACAGGTGGTTTCGCTGTAGGAGTTGCTGTCGCTGACAATCCTGAGGGGCCATATGAAATTCTGCCGGAGCCAATCAAGGGAATCAACGGTATCGACCCTTGCGTCCTCAAGGCATCTGATGGAAACAACTACATCTTCTGGGGCGCAGGCCGTTGCGCAAAGCTTGCTGACAACATGATCGAGCTTGCTGAGGACAATCCTACAGAGGTGATGAAGTGGGGTGACCGTGAGTTTGTAAACGTAGGTGTCAACTGCCTCAAGGGTCTTCCAAGCCGTCAGGCTGAAGGTCCGTTCGCATTCGAGTACAATGGAAACTACTATCTTACTTACCCATATGTAAGAAAGGATACTGAGGTTATCGGTTATGCAATGAGCAAGAACCCAATGGGACCATATGAGTACAAGGGTATCATCATGGCTGAGCACGAGAACGGCTGCTGGACAAACCACCACAGTATCGTGAACTACAAGGGCCAGTGGTATTTCTTCTATCATCACAACGACTACTCTCCAGACTTCGACAAGAGCCGTTCAGCAAGAATCGAGAAGCTTTACTTCAACGAGGACGGCACTATCCAGGAGATCAAGCCGACAGAGCGTGGTGTAGGACCTATCAAGTCTACTCAGAAGGTTCATATCGACCGCTACAGCACCATCGAGGGCGCAGCTGTCGAGTATCTTGATACAACTGACTACTTCAAGGGTTGGAAGACTGTATTCGCAAAGACCGGTGACAAGGTTGCTTTCAACGAACTCAACTTCGGCAAGAAAGCTCCTAAGACAGTTACATTCTATGTCAAGGCTCCACAGGGCGGAAAGCTCAACGTGACAGCTGACAAGACTGCAACATTCGAAATCCCTGCAACTGCAGAGTGGGCTGAGGTGACTCTTCCTATGACTTACAAGGTGAAGGGTATGCAGAATCTCGTTGTCGAGGCTGCTGCTGATGGAAATGTAGAGGTTGACTGGGTTAAATTCAACTGATAGTTCCAGATATAAGGAAAAAGAGTCCTGGGCCGTCCGGCCCAGGACTCTTTTTTTATCCCAGATTCTTTACGAATTCTGAAGGAGTGATGTTGAACTGCTTCAGGAAGCATGTCGCGAAATATGACGGTGACGAGAATCCTGTCATGAACGCCACTTCGTTTATTTTGTACTTTTGTGAAGACAGCAGTTCAGCAGCCTGTTTCAGACGGCAGAGACGGATATATTCGTTGATGCTCAAACCCGTGTTTGCCTTGAGTTTACGATATAACGAGGACTTGCTTGTTCCGATCTGTGTCGTAAGACTTTCGATATTGAGGTCCGGCTCCGATATATGCTTCATTATGAATTCATGTACCTTATCCATGTAGTTCTGGTCCACCTTGTTCGTCGTCACGCTGTTGTAGTGCGTCAAAGGCTTGTTGATGAACTGTTTGTATGCGATCTCCTTGTTTCTGAACAGATTGTTGATGTTGGACATCAGGAGTTCCATAGGGAAAGGCTTTTCGATGTATCCGTCTGCTCCGGATTCCAGTGTTTCAATACGTGTTTCGACTCCAACGGCTGCTGTAAGCAGGATTATCGGCACATGGCTGAGGTCGGAATCTGTCTTGATTCTGTTGCAGAGTTCGCATCCGTCCATGACAGGCATCATGATGTCGCTGATCACAAGATCTATCTTTTCCTTTCTGAGGATTTCAAGGGCATCAGCTCCATTTGCTGCTATAAGTACATTGTATGTTGCAGATATTTCCTTCGAAAGGTATCTTCTCATTTCCGGAGAATCCTCTACTATTAGAATGGTGTGTCTTGAACTGTCAAATTCCGGCAGTTCTGCCTCAGATTCCACCTGTACGTGTTCAATAGTGATCTGTTCATTCTGTTTTGTCGGCAGTTCAAGTACGAATGAATTCAGATCTGATACGGTTTCATCAAGGTACAGGCGTCCGTTGTGCATGTTGGCGAGAGTTCTTGCATATGGAAGTCCCAATCCGGTTCCATGTACACCCTTTTCAGCTCCTTCCCTTTGGAAGAACAGCTTGAAGATGTTCTCTCTGTCCTGTTCAGGGATTATTTCTCCGTCGCTCCCGACCCTTATGATGACAGACTGCTGGTCATCTGTAGTTTCCGCCTTTACATTTATGAACCCGTTTCCGTATTTTATGGCATTTGACAGGAGATTGCTGATTATGGAGAACACGGAGTCCTTGGCACACATAGCGTAGAGGGGTTCATCCGGAATCTCGCTGTTTATCGTGATGTGCTGTTCCGCTGCCATCTGTTCAAACATCATCAGAGCTTTTCTGATAATGGCGCATATGTCTTCCTTGACGAATGAGATCTGTATCTCATTGTTTTCCATCTTTCTCATGTCAAGAAGCTGGTTCGTAAGATTCAGAAGCCGGTCAGTATTTGCCTGTATGGTGCGCAGATCCTTCTCATTAGAAGAACTATATGCTCCTGAAGATATGATCTTGTCGATAGGCATCTTGATCAAGGTCAGAGGAGTCCTGATTTCGTGCGTTATGTTGGTAAAGAAGTTGATCTTGGCGTTATAGATCTCCTTTTCCTTTCTGTTGATCATCTTGGTCAGTTGCCGCGCCTTGTCCCTTTTGCGCTTCATATCAAGCATCAGGAATATGCCGGCAAGGAGTCCTATGCAGACAAGGATATAGAAGATTAATGCGGTGTTGCTGAGCAGAGGATGCGGCTTGATGTCAATGTCCAGAGTACGATTACATTCCGGTATGTCTTCTTTTCCTAGAATGCTTACCTCGAATCTGTATTTTCCTGCACGCAGACCAGTGAATATCACCGTGTTGCTGTACGTGATTCCGGAGAATCCTCTGTCTTTCCCACGTGATATCCTATAGGAATACAATGGGTTTCTGTCAGTATATTCAGGAGATACGAAGCTTATGTGTATGGTTGATGCGTTCTTGTGTTCTACTTCCACCCGGTCTGTCACCATTGCGGATGTGCCGTCCGGACAAAGTGAGAACGAATGTTCTGAATCCCTTGCCAGAATGTCGGTGATGATCAGCTTGTCATGCATGTTGCGGTTCTTCATCTTTGAAGGGACAAATGCTACCATTCCATCTGTATTTCCGAGATAGAACACCCCGTTTCCGGTCGTGCAGACAGCCCCGTATGAGAATTGATAACCGGTAAGTTCGTTGCTTCCGTTTATCATTTCTGTGATTCTCATGTCCTCTTTAGAGAGACTTACGATACCGTTTGTCGTGGATATCCATATCATTCCATCCTGATCTTCAGCCACAGCACATGTAACGTCTGACGGAAGTCCGTTGTCGGTTGTCAGAGTGCTGAACGTCAGTGATTCCAAGTCATAATCCGGATCTGTGTGGCAGACGCCGCCTCCTTCGGTAGTCACCCACATCCGGTGTCTGCTGTCTTCATAGAACGATGTTATGAATCTTGATGAGAGCGCCCCTTCGCCTGCCGATACGGTAGTATGGCTGAGAAGCGTTCCGTTCTCATCGATGCACTTTATTCCGTTGCCATATGTACCTGCCCATATTATGCCCTTGCTGTCCTGATACAGACTGTGTATGAAGTCCCGTCCTACGCTTTCAATCCTTGTGAATGAGTCATTCTGCCTGTCATACCTGTATAACCCCATTGTCGTTCCTGCATATATCTGTCCGGACTGGGATTTTATTCCGAGGGTCACCATATTGTTCGACAGGTCATAATGTCTTGTCACCTTTTCCTTCTTGAGGTCAAACAGCCATATGCCTTTTCCATAAGAACATATCCACATCTGTCCGTCATCCATTATCAGTCCATGAAGATTCAGGTCATCTGCCAGCCTGTAACTCTTCATTGTCTGTAATGTGGGATTGAACCGGTTCAGCCATCCGTCTTCCGTACAAAGCCATATCAGTCCTCTTTCGTCCTGACAGATCGAACGGACTATCTTGCCTTTCAGCGAGTTTTCTGAAGGATTGGTGAAGTACAGCGCCATTTCTCCTTCCCGGTCTTTCCAGATATTCAGCCCCGTATAATATGTGCCGACCCAGATGTTTCCGTTCTTGTCCTTGCTGAGACTTGTGATGTAGTCTGCAGAAATTGATTCCGGAGTCGCAGCGTTGTGAAACGCCTGCCCTTGATATTCCGTGCCTGCACGCCTGATGTAAAGTCCCTGTTGAGTTCCTATCCAGCACTCGCCTTTTACTCTTTCTATGGTGCTCATGATGCCGTTTCCTCTGTCAGCCTTGAACAGGACCTCCGAACTCAGTGTGACACTGTCGACATACAGGACCTCATTATTCATTGTCGTCATAATGAGTTTTCCGTCTTCTGCCTTGACGATGTTGCGTATTCTGTATTCAAATGGGCGATGTGAGAAAGAATCCGTCCGCACGTCATAGTTCCGGATGCTTCCGTCTGCCATGGATATCCATACTGTGCCATAACTGTCGATGGCTGCGGATATTGCTATATTGTTGTCGAAGGTATATACATGACGTTCAAGAGTATTGCAGTCAAATCTGAAAAGCTTGTCGGTTATTACCCATACTCTTCCCTTTGCGTCCGACTGAATCGTGAAGCAGGACGTCTCTCCCAGCATTCCTGGAGATTTTATTCCTCCTGTCCTTGGGTCATATATATGTATGCCGTGAGGTGTGGAAAACCATATCTTGCCTTCTGTATCTTCGCTTATCGCAAAAACATTGCCTCCGATACCTTCTCCTTTTGCCAGATCCCTCATCTTGCGGAAGTTATTTCCGTCATACCTGCTCAAGCCGTCCTTGGTGCCGATCCACATGAATCCATCCCTGTCCTGTATGGTGCAGTAGATTGTGTTGCTCTGAAGTCCGTCCTTTGTAGTGACATGGTCGAAATAGTAGTATCTTTCAGCTTTGGCGTTGAAAACAGCCGCTGTAAGGATGCTCAGAATCAAAAATACTTGGTGTCTCATTGTTCTTTGATTTTCGCTTGCAAGTTAGCTTTTTAAAATGTTATTTTTGATTCAATATGTTTTAAAATTCCACCAAAACGGGCTGTGGAGATACGATAGTTGAGGTTTTTTGACAGTTCTAATAGATGCTAAGTAAAACAACGGGTGAAATACCTGTGTTGAACGGACTTTTCCTTTTGTATCAAAATATGTTAATTTCGATGCATGGGTGTGGCTGTCGTATGTGAATGGAAGATTTATGTGCAAAAATGAATATCTATTTAACGAATCTATAGTCGGAGATTTGTATTTTTGTATTCTAATAGAACCACATATGAAAAAAATCATTTATTCCTTAACCGTATTTCTTCTTCCTTTGCTGGCTTTTGCGCAGATGCCTTCTGAAGGAATACCTGCTGTAACCAATGTTCCTGCCAAGGATTATCCTTGCGTCGATGAACAGGGTAGGGCGACCTTCAAGGTCTTGGCTCCTGAGGCGGAACTTGTGCAGGTCGACATCTGCAGCAAGAAGTATCCTATGACCCGTGATGACAAGGGTGTGTGGACGGTGACGACAGACCCTCTTGTGGTCGGATTCCACTATTATTTCATAATTGTTGACGGAGTGTCCGTGGCAGACCCTGCAAGTGATTCATTCTTCGGCTGCGGAGTGATGGCCAGCGGAATCGAGATTCCAGAGGCTCCGGAGGTTGCGGCTTATTATACATTCAACAGGAATGTGCCTCATGGCCAGGTACGTGAATGTCAGTACTGGTCCGAGAAGGAACAGTCTATGCGCCGCTGTTTCGTATATACTCCGGCGGAGTATGAAGACGGTGACAAGAAATATCCTGTGCTTTATCTTCAGCACGGTATGGGTGAAGATGAGCGCGGATGGCACCAGCAGGGTATGATGGCCAATATCCTCGACAATCAGATCGCTTCAGGAAAATGTGAGCCTATGCTTGTCGTGATGGACTACGGCAACTGCGGATATTCTTTCGGTGCAAAGGCCGGAGAGACCAGAGATGAGTTCGGTGCATCTTTCACTCCTATTCTTCTTGAAGAGATCATTCCTTATATCGAGAGCACTTTCAGGGTGAAGACAGACCGTGAGAACAGGGCGATGGCAGGTCTTTCATGGGGCGGTCATCAGACTTTCCAGACAGCTATCCCTAACTATGACAAGTTTGCATGGATCGGAGCGTTCAGCGGTGCGATCTTCCTTGCTCCAAACACTGATTTCAGCAAGCTTTACGGTGGTGCATTCGCCGACAAGGAGAAGTTCAACAAGGACGTCCACCTTCTTTTCCTCGGAATGGGATCGGAGGAAGGTTTCGGAGCCGACCGTATGAGCAAGTCTCTCAATGAGTATGGCATCAATACGGTCTACTACGAGTCTCCTGGTACGCATCACGAGTGGCTTACATGGCGTCGCTGCCTCAATGAATTCATTCCATATCTGTTTAAATAAGACTTTACTATGAAAAGAAACATCGCTTATCTTATTCTGGCCTTATTTGCGGTCTCATGCGGACCAAAGGCTCTTGTTCCTGCGGAAAAAGGCGGATTTGAAACCCGCAAGTATAGAAATGTATTTGTTGAAGCAGGATATTCACCAAAGGAGGTGGATGCAAAGGTCAACGAGGTATTTGAAGAGGTCTTCTTCGGCCCTGACAAGGTTTATTTCGAGGTTGAAGACAGTCTTGCATATGTCTCGGATATAAAGAACAAGGATGTCCGTACAGAAGGTATGTCATACGGAATGATGGTGGCAGTCCAGATGGACCGTAAGGACATCTTTGACAAGCTTTTCCGCTGGTGCAAGAAATATATGCAGCATCAGGACGGCCCTATGGAAGGCTATTTTGCTTGGAGTTGCAAGATCGACGGTACCAGAAATGCCCAGGGACCGGCATCTGACGGCGAACTTTATTATGTTACATCGCTTCTTTTCGCTTCTAACCGCTGGGGTGACGATACAGGTATCAACTACAAGGCAGAAGCACAGCATATCCTTGACTGTGCCTTTGCAAAGGATGGTTCCCAGGGTGTGAGGAACTTTATCAATACTGAACATAAGCTCATCACTTTTACTCCTGACAACTGGGGTTATACCTATACTGACCCGTCTTATCATATTCCTGCATTCTATGAAGTCTGGGCAAGATGGGCCGATGACGGACGTGCAGATTTCTGGAACGAGTGTGCTGCCGCTTCCCGTGAATATCTCCACAAGGCGATTCATCCGGAGACCGGACTCAATCCTGACCAGAGCAACTACGACGGATCGATCCGAGTTCTTTTCAATGGTCATCATTTCGGTTCCGGTAACTTCCGTTACGATTCATGGCGTGTGCCTATGAATATCGCGATGGACTACTCTTGGTCATGTGCCGACAAGGAGTGGCAGAGAGAATACGGCGAGAAGATCCAGAACTTCTTCTACAGCCAGGGTATCGATACATTCGTCGACCAGTATTGTGTTGACGGCTCTATTCCTGAGGAGAGGGATATTCTTCCTGCTGGCGGCTGGACAAGAGTACTACGCCACTCTGTAGGTCTCGTATCGACCGTTGCTGCCGCATCTCTCCTTTGCGAACATGAAATAAGCCGCGAGTTCATCGACGCTCTCTGGAATTCGAAGAACGAGCCATATGAGGACGGATATTTCGATGCATATTATGACGGCCTTCTCCGTCTCTTTGCATTCATGCACCTGAGCGGCAAGTATCAGGTGATCTTCCCTGCGGAATAATTTATAAACCACAAAATAATTTTTTAACACATGAAACATTTATTTCGTACACTGATTCTTGTAGTGACAATCTCTGTTGCTGCAACATTCACTGCTGACGCAAAGAAGAAGACTGTGGATCTCGTTGAGAAGTATCCTGCTCTTGCTCCTTACTTCAGCACACCTACCGCTGATGCAGTTCAGCCGGATGACCGCGGATTTATCCGTCGTTGGCTCCTTCTTGAGCCTATCAGCAAGCCAAACCGTGGTAACACAGTTTTTGTTGATTCTTATGTAAGAACTAACCTTGACACAGGTTGGAACAAGGGTGAATTCGTTCTTCCAAAGGATGGCGACAAGGTTACTATGGAAGTTGAGTACCAGAAACCTGTTGACATGTCTGCAGGACGTCCGATGTGGGGAGTAGAGCCTGAGACTGAGATGAAGAAGGTCAAGCTTACTTGGCATGCTCTTGACAGCAAGCTCTTCAATGTCAAGCTGTATCGTTATGCTGTAGGTACTGAGACCGGCCGTTACGGTATGATCTGCCGTGCTGTCACTGTAATCGATGTACCGGAGGATCTCGAGAATGTACGCCTTGCAGTAGGTTCGAACTCCGCTTCAATGTGGTGGATCGACGGTGAGGAGGCTCTCATCCTTTCAGGTGACCGCCGTATGGTGATGGATGACGGTGCATCTAAGAGACTTACTCTCAAGAAGGGTCGTCACATCCTTACAGGTGCCATTATCAACGGTCCTGGTATGAGTGATTTCTGCGTTCGTTTCGTTGACGAGCAGGGAAATCCTGTAATGAACTATAACATTCTTAATAAATAGTATCGGCCATGAAGACAGCAATTAAACTTTTCTCTTTGGCAGCATTTGCCCTTATTTCTGTTTCGGCTCTTGCACAGGAAGGTGAACCATGGATTCATGACCCTTCAAACATCATGGAGTGCGACGGCAAGTATTATACATTCGGTACCGGTGGTGGCGGACTCATTTCAGAGGACGGCTGGAACTGGAACGGTGGTGCAGTACGCCCCGGTGGCGGTGCCGCTCCGGATGCGCTCAAGATAGGTGACCGTTACCTTATCGCATACAGTGCTACAGGTGGTGGACTCGGTGGCGGACACGCTGGCCGCGTTCTTACAATGTGGAACAAGACACTTGATCCTAACTCTCCTGATTTCGCATATACAGAACCAATCGAGGTTGCCGCTTCTCTTAATGATGAGGATTGCGACGCTATCGACGCTGGTCTCTTCCTTGACCCTACCACAGGTCGCCTCTGGTGCACATACGGAACTTACTTCGGCTTCATCCGCGTGGTTGAGCTCGATCCTAAGACAGGTGCTAAGGTAGGTGACGCTCAGGACCCTAACATCGCTATCGACTGTGAGGCTACTACCATCATCTATCGCAACGGCTGGTACTATCTCCTTGGAACACACGGTACTTGCTGCGACGGTGTAAACTCTACTTATAACATCGTTTGCGGTCGTTCACGCAGCGTGACTGGTCCATACCTCGACAACATGGGTCGTGACATGGTTGCCGGTGGCGGTAAGATGGTCATCGACGGTGAGGACCGTCAGTTCGGTGCAGGTCATTTCGGACTATACAATGAGGATGAGGGTGTTCAGAAGTTCTCTTTCCACTGGGAGGCAGACCTTGACCGCAGCGGTCGCAGCGTTCTTGCAATCCGTCCTCTCGTATGGGTTAACGATTGGCCTGTAGCAGGTACTCCTTTCCAGGCAGGAACATATGAGGTTTCTTCAGTTCGCCGTGGTTACGCTCTCGAGCTTGCTGTTGATTTCGTAAGACAGAACATCGCAAGAGCAGGCGGATTCGGTTTCGGCAGATCAGCAGAGCCGCAGCCTAACGTTGTTCATCCTAACCAGACTCTTGAGGAGGTTGTTGCAACTTGGCCGGAAGGTGATGTTGCTGCACGTATCGGTGACTGGATGAACCGTCCTCATCAGAGATGGACATTCACAGTAGTTCCTGAGGCTGGCGGATATGTCGGAGGTCAGTACTACAAGGTTCAGATCGAGGGAACAGAGAGAACTCTTTCTGCAACAGCTGACAACGATGTTGTAGTTTCTGCTTCTTATACAGGTGGCGACGAGCAGCTTTGGAGAGTTGAGCAGGCTGTTGACGGTACATACCGCATCATGCCTAAGTCAAACCCTGGCTATGTACTCGCTTCTGTAGCTGACAGTACTCCTTCACTCGTTAAGTGGGATGCTGAAAGCGACAACTGCAAGTGGACTTTCAACAAGAAGTAATAAATCGATCTTATGAAAAGAGCAGTGATTTTGTTAGCTTCACTGTTCTGCATAATATCTCTTGACGCGCAACCTCCCGGGGGCTTTGGTGGATTCCAGATGCCTCAAGTGGAGGTTCGCTGTTCTGAGAAGTTTGCAGACTTGAGCTACGCTGATGATGACGAAGTTTATCATAAGCTTGACATCTACATTCCAAAGGTAGAGAAGGATGCATACCCTGTAGTTATCCATATCTATGGAAGCGCATGGTACTCAAACAACTCAAAGGGCATGGCCGATCTCGGTACAATTGTGAATGCTCTTCTCGATGCAGGTTATGCTGTGGTTACCCCTAACCACCGTTCTTCAAGTGACGCGAAGTTTCCTGCACAGATCGAGGATATCAAGGCTGTGGTGCGTTTCGTTCGTGCTAATGCAGAGAAGTATAACTTCGATCCGACATTTGTAGCGACTTCAGGATTCTCTTCAGGTGCTCACCTTGCTTCGCTTGCAGCGACAAGCTACGGTGAGGCGCAGCTTGAGGGTACCGTAGGTGGAAATCTCGACCAGAAGAGCTATGTTGATGCAGCATGCTGCTGGTCAGGACCTACCGACCTGAACTATATGAGCTGCGGCCGCGAGGAGGATACATGGAACCATGGTCCTGAAGAAGCTGTGATGGGCTTCCCTTTCAAAGGAAATGAAGAGGCATTCCGTGCTTTGAATGCAACTACCTATATTGACAGAAACGACCCTCCTGTAATCGTGTTCCACGGTACAAAGGATAATGTTGTCCCTCCTTGCCAGGGTGTTCACTTCTATGAGCTCCTTGATAAGGCTGGTGTGGATACAGAACTCTATATGGTAGAGGGCGGCGGACACGGTATGGGAATGTATGCCCCTGAAAACCTCCAGAGGATGGTTGACTTTTTTGACAGAGTACGTGCTGAAAAGAAGGAGTATGCTGCATTGAGTTTCCTTGACAAGAGCCTCAGACCTGGCGGATTTCCGAAGGCAAACAAGGACATGACCGTTACCTTCAGCGTCCGTGCTCCTGAAGCAGAAAGCCTTACTGTGAATCTCGGCAAGGATTATCCCATGACCAAGGATGAAAGGGGAGTTTGGACAGCTACAACTGAACCGCAGGTGGAGGGTTTCCATTATTATTCCCTCAAGGCCGGCGGACTTTCTGTTGCAGATCCTTCTACACATACATATTATGGCATGAGCCGCTATGCAAGTGCAGTAGAAGTTCCTGAAGATCTGGATGAGGCTTCCTACTATATCCCTCGCCAGGGTGTTCCGCAGGGCGCTGTCCGTTCAGTCGGCTTCTATTCTGAAATCTGCGACGAGTACAGGACAATGTATGTATATACTCCTGCAGAATATGAGAGCAATCCGACTAAGCGTTATCCTGTACTTTATCTCCAGCATGGAGGTGGTGAGGATGAGACAGGCTGGATCTATCAGGGTCATGCTGACGTCATTCTCGACAACCTTATCGCTGAAGGAAAGGCAGAGCCTATGATCATCGTGATGAACAGCGGGGTCGCACAGACAGCTGACGGTTCTGCTGATGCTTTTGACGCACTGATTACTAAGGAAGTGATCCCTATGGTAGACAAGAGATACCGTACTATAGCTGATGCAGACCACCGTGCCGTTGCAGGACTTTCATGGGGTGCAAAGCAGGCCTATGACCTCGGACTCGGATATCCTGAATACTTTTCATGGGTGGCAGGATTCAGCGGCATCATCGTGATCGGTGAGTTCAGGGCACGTACTCCTGGTTTCCGTGATCCGGAGCAGCTTACAGCAGCTTATAATGGAATATTCAGTGATTCTGCGAAGTTCAACGAGCACTATAACCTCCTCTTCATCGCTAACGGTGAGGCTGAAGGTAATCATCTTCAGGAAATGAGTGCAATCCTTGCAGACAGAGGAATCGAGAATGTATTCTACAGGTCTCCTCGCACAGGCCACGAGTGGCTTACATGGAGAAGATGTCTTCGTGAATACGCACAGCGTCTCTTTAAATAATGATGAAAGCTATGAAACGTATATTTTATGCAATTGTTGCATCGGCTGCACTCGCGGCTTGTGCAGGTCCGCAGACAGGTGTGATTACAGAGCCTGTAAGTGCTTCCACCAATATCCAGGGACGTGAGTATCCGAAGATCAATCCTGATCTCAGTGTTGAGTTCAGAGTGGCGGCTCCTGAAGCAGAAGAGGTTGCTGTAGATATCTGCAGCAAGGTATATCCTATGACAAAGAATGAGGAAGGACTCTGGTGCGTTACTGTTGATCCGCAGGAACCGGGATTCCACTATTATTTCCTTGTTATCGACGGTGCCCGTGTGGCTGACCCTTCCAGCCAGCTTTTCTACGGCTGCAGCATGGAGTCAAGTGCCATCGATATTCCTGAGGCAGGATGCGACTTCTATCTTCCGAATAAGAAGGTTGCACGCGGTGAGGTGCGCATGCAGCGCTACTGGTCTGACATCGAGCAGAACTGGAGAGTATGCTATGTGTATGTTCCTGCAGAATATGAGGCAAAGCCAGATAAGCGTTATCCTGTGCTCTATCTCCAGCATGGAGGCGGTGAGGATGAGACAGGCTGGGTACGTCAGGGTAAGACCGACGTCATCATGGACAATCTTCTTGCGAAGAAGGATGTCAAGCCGATGCTCATCGTGATGGAATTCGGACAGTCAGGCGGAGATTTCGGAAAGATTCTTCTTAACGAGACCATACCTATGATCGACAGCAAGTATAGGACTGTTGCTGACAGCAGACATCGCGCAATGGCAGGTCTGTCAATGGGTGGCGGACAGTCATGGTCTATCGGTCTGAAGCATCCTGAAGTATTTGCCAATATCGGTATCTTCTCTTCAGGTATGTTCGGAGGCGTGACTTATGCTCCGTTTGATCTTGAGAAGGAGTGTCCTGAACTGCTTGCTGATCCGCAGGTATTCAACTCAAACCTGGATGTATTCTATATCTCATGCGGTGAGACAGACCCTCGTATCGAGCATACAAAGGCTGCTGTCGAGCTGATGAGAAGCCACGGCGCCGAGATTCATTTCTCTGCATTCCCAGGTGGTCACGAGTGGCAGCCTTGGAGAAAGTCTCTGCACGAATTCGTACAGATGCTCTGGAAATAGAATCTGGTATAAGACAACAATCCCCCGATAGGGAGGAAAGCATATCCCAAAATTTTCTGCTTTCCGACTATCGGGGGATTGTTTTTATGCAATTATGCGTTTATCGTATCAGGACCGTAGGGACCAGCCCGGTTAGGGCTGAAATACCCCTGGTAGGGGTCGGACAAGGTCCGGGGGTTAAGAAACAGCAGGCTGCAATTATGCGTTTATCGCATAATTGTAGCCTCGCGATCCGGTCCTACGGAGATGATCTTGATAGGTACTTCGAGATACTTCTCCATGAACGCGATATAATCGCGGAACTCCTGTGGCAGTTCTTCTTCAGTTCTGCATTGAGTGAGGTCAGTGTGCCATCCCTTGAACTCTGTATATACAGGCTTGATGTCGGCGAATGTGTCGAAAGGCCACTGGTCAGAAGGCTGTCCGTCCACGATGTATGATGTGCAGACCTTGATTGTCTCGAATGTGTCGAGGCAGTCTGACTTCATCATGATGAGGTCGGTCACACCGCTGATCATCACTGCATACTTGAGGGCTACGAGGTCGAGCCATCCGCAGCGGCGAGGGCGTCCTGTAACTGCTCCGAACTCGTGTCCGATCCTGCGGATCTCCTCACCGGTCTCGTCAAAGAGCTCAGTCGGGAAAGGACCGCTTCCTACACGTGTGCAGTATGCCTTGAAGATACCATATACATGACCGATCTTCTGCGGGCTTACTCCGAGTCCAACACATGCTCCCGAGCATGAAGTCGTAGATGAAGTCACGAACGGATATGAACCGTAGTCGATGTCAAGCATTGAGCCCTGCGCGCCTTCTGCAAGGATCTCATTGTCCTTGAGGAGGTTGTTTACATAGTACTCACAGTCCACGAGCTCGAACTTCTTGAGGTATTCGACAGCCTCCATGAATGCTGCGTCTTCAGCATGAGGGTCGCATTCGAATCCCATCTGGCTGAGGAGGGTGATATGGCGGTTCTGGAGCTTTGCATATCTGTCAGCGAAGTCAGGAGCCAGGATGTCACCTACGCGGAGACCGTGACGGCTGATCTTGTCTGTATAAGTCGGACCGATACCTTTGAGGGTCGAGCCGATCTTGCCTTTACCCATAGCTGCCTCGTTGGCTGCATCGAGAAGTCTGTGGGTAGGAAGGATGAGGTGTGCCTTCTTTGCGATGACAATACGTTCCGTTACCGGAATGCCGGTCTTTTCCACGATATTGTCACATTCGCCCTTGAACGTGATAGGGTCAAGCACAACGCCGTTTCCTACGATGTTCTTTGCATCTTCTCTGAAGATTCCCGATGGAATAGATCTGAGTACGAAACTCTTTCCGTCGAAATGAAGCGAGTGTCCGGCGTTGGGACCGCCCTGGAAACGAGCGACTACAGGATATTTTCCTGCAAGGACGTCAACTATTTTTCCTTTTCCTTCGTCTCCCCACTGGAGACCGAGTACAACATCAAGTTTCATGTTGGTATATATTCTTTAGTTTGTTTTCTTATGTTAGAATGGGAGATCGTCATCCGGCATGTCGTCGACCTGTGATGTGGCAGGCTTCTGGACTTCCGCCTGCGGAGCATATGCCTGCTGACTTGGCTGGCTGTAGGTCTGCTGCTGTCCATACTGTGGCTGTGCAGGAGCCTGGTAGCCTCCCTGTCCTCCAGGATTGTCAGACTTCTTGCCGAGGAGCTGGAGGTTGTCCGCAATGATTTCAGTGGTGTATCTCTTGTTGCCGCTCTGGTCATCCCATGACCTTGTGCGGATACGTCCTTCGATGAAAAGCTGTGTACCTTTCTTTACGAATCTTTCGACTACATCAGCGTTGCCTCTCCACGCAACGATGTTGTGCCACTCTGTGTTCTCTCTTGTCTCGCCGTTACGGTCCCTGTACCGCTCTGTTGTAGCGAGTGTGAAGGTCGCAACCTTCGCATTTCCTGAATTTCCATCAAGGTAACGTACTTCAGGGTCTCTACCAACGTTACCGATCAGCATTACTTTGTTCAATGACATAATATGATGTGTTAAATAGTTTCTTTTTAAGGGCGAGCCCAAAAACTCTGCAAGATAGTGATATTTTCTTACAAAACTGCAGACATTTTCTCCAAATCAGGTATTTCTCCTGTAAAAATCTCATAGCCTGTCCATGCCTGATACAGAAGCCAGGTCCTGCCGCCTGTATATTGTACCAATGGGTTTGCCTCCCTCATTCCAGCCAGCAGCGCCTCGTCAAATGAAGGGTCCCTGTAGTTAGCCTCCAGAATGAATTTCGCCTTTCCTGAAGCAAGGTCTTCCCTTGCAAGTGCCGTCAGTTCCGGAATCGATGCCGGGATGTTGTATATGATGATGTCCGCCTCTGCGAAGCATGTCAGGAATTCACTCAAAGCCTTTGCCTCAGCATAATATCCGGTTTCTGTAAGATCCTTCGCCAAGCATGCTGCCCTCTCCGGGTTTCTGTTCATCAGAATCACCTTCATACCCAGCGATGCAGCCGCTGCTGCCGCCGCCTTTCCTGCACCGCCACATCCGACAACCAATACTTTTTGAGGGTCACTTGCTTTGCCGCAGTCAGTGTCCAGGGTGTCTGAATAAAAGCGTGCTACCCCCCTGGCCGCAGGGGGAGGGGCCCACGAAGTGGGAGGGGTTCTTTTTTCAGACACCCTGGACACTGAGGGTAGATCAAGGGTTTCCTGAAGCCACATGCGGACACCGAGGAAGTCGGAGTTATGTGCCTTGACCCCCTCCGGAGTCTTGAGCAGAATATTCGCGGCCTTTATCAGACGGCATTCGTCGGATATGATATCGGCCTTGGCATAAGCCAGATCCTTGAACGGTGCCGTGACATTGATACCGTCATATCCCTCGATGAACCTGCTGTATGATTTCTCGAAGTCGTCCCCTTGGATGAGTTCATATGGGTACTTACCGTCATATCCTGCCTTGAAAAGTGCAGGGGAGAGCGAATGTGCTATCGGATGGCCTATTAGCCCGAATCGGCAGCTTTTCATAACTATTTGATATGTAATGATTTATGATAAAACGCCTGCGGCAGATGCCTCATGCGATTTTCTGTAAGTTATTGGTTTACATTGCTTTCTGTGTTGCGCCGTTGCGCTGGCGGACTGCTTCAAACATCAGAATAGCCGCTGAAACCGATACGTTGAGCGAGTCCAGACGTCCCAGCATCGGAATCTTTATATGTGCGTCTGCCGTCTTCCTCCATATATCTGTCAGTCCGGTGGCTTCTGTACCCATCACGATTGCAGTACTGCCCTTCATGTCGGTGTCATAATACCATTCCGAGTCCTGAAGCTGCGCTGTGTAGATCTTTATTCCATTAGCCTTAAGCCATTGGATCGTCTCTTCTGATGTGGCGGTCGCTACAGGCACTGTGAATATCGCACCTATGCTGGATCGGATAAGGTTCGGGTTGTACATGTCCGTAAGCGGATCGCAGACTATGACAGCATCCACTCCGGACGCATCTGCGCTTCGGAGTACCGCTCCAAGATTGCCTGGCTTCTCGACCGCCTCTAGCACGACTACCAGAGGGTTTTCCTTCAGTTTCAGGCTCTCAAGCGAGAGGGACTTGCAACGCATCTCCGCTATCACGCCTTCAGTACCTCCCCGGTATGCGACCTTGTCATACAGGTGCTGAGGAATTTCGATGATCTGGCACATCGCGCCATGGAAGTTCTCTGCAATGGCGTCAAGAATGTCATCCAGCTCTCTGTGAGTAAGGATTTCCCGGCAGATGAACAATGTATACGGCTCATATCCGGCCACGATGCAGTGCAGAAGCTCGCGCCTGCCTTCTACAACGAACAACCCCTCCTTCCTGCGGACCTTTGACTTTTCCTGCAGTTCAAGAAGCGTCCTGATCTTCTGGTTCTGTGCCGATGTTATGCTCTCGATTCTCATAGTACAAATATAATGATTTTATTCATACCATTTCTTGTATATGAGATAATGTACGGCGTTGTCATGAGCCTTTGCTTTGATGGCTTCGCTGCCGTTTTTGATCTTCTTTGCGGGGATTCCGGCCCATATGCCTGGCTCGAGGGTCTGGTTCGCCGGTACGACGGCTCCTGCAGCGATGATGGTCCCGGCGGGAACGACGGTATTGTCCATGACGATGGCTCCCATGCCGATGATCACATCATTGCCGATGATGCATCCGTGTACGTTTGCACCGTGTCCGATCGATACGTCGTCGCCTATGATACATTCCGACTGCTCGTATGTCGCGTGCAGTACTGCGTTGTCCTGGATGTTGACGCGGTCGCCGATGCGTATTGCACCGACGTCTCCGCGCAGCACGGCACCGTACCATATGCTGCAGTCGTCACCGATTTCCACTGTTCCGATTATTGTCGCCGTTTCCGCCAGAAACGCGCGCTCTCCTATGACGGGCCTGTCGCCCTTGAGTTCTCTGATTATTGCCATGAAGCAAAGATATGTATATTTACAGAATTTTTAATATTTTTATATGATTGCCGATGAAGTGATGCGTTCCGGATTATTCAGATATCTATATGTCTGTATCCTCTGTCTGTGGAATGACATGGACGGAGCATGGGCGGAGGTGTCGGACTGGTCGTATGAGGGCATTGCGGCAGAGACCGGACTCATGTTCACTCTGAACCGTCTGGTCTTCTCTGCCGGAATTTCTTCGATTTCCTTCAGTACCGCCTCCGTGCAGCTCGGATTTGGAATCACTTTCTAGGCGAATGTTTCTGTGAAACGGAAGTTGTTCATTATCAGTCATATACCAAATATGCGTGCCACCAATGGGGAGCACGCATATTCTGTAAGTTGTTGAGTGTCAAGGGGTTGTGTTTACTGATTTTTTGGTCTCATCTGAGGGAAGAAGAGAACGTCCTGGATGGTAGGGGAGTTGGTCATGAACATTGTCAGACGGTCGATTCCCATACCGAGTCCTGATGTCGGAGGCATACCGTACTCGAGGGCGCGTACGAAGTCCATGTCGATGAACATTGCCTCGTCGTCTCCCTTGTCCTTCAGCTTGAGCTGATCCTGGAAACGCTCGTACTGGTCGATAGGGTCGTTGAGCTCGCTGTATGCGTTGGCAAGTTCCTTGCCGCATACGAAGAGCTCGAAGCGCTCTGTGAGATCAGGATTTGTACGATGGCGCTTTGTAAGCGGTGACATCTCCACAGGGTAGTCTGTGATGAATGTAGGCTGGACAAGGTGCTTCTCGCAGTACTCTCCGAAGATTGCGTCGATGAGCTTGCCCTTTCCGAATGAAGGGTCAGTCTCGACATGGAGTTTCTTGCAGGTTTCGCGGAGCTGGTCCTCGTCCATACCTGCTACGTCCACTCCTGCGTATTCCTTGATGGCCTCAAGGATAGGGAGGCGT
>JAZNAW010000106.1:0-6693 GCA_045586745.1 Candidatus Cryptobacteroides sp. | reverse complement strand
GAAGGTAGCATTGTCGAGATACTCGGCAAAGGCTGGATCCGCTTCCATATCGGAGAATGGCCGGCTCTGTATGTCATATAGCCTACGCTTACGGCGGATAAGCTGCTTGGCAGTGCGTATCTGTCGCATATTCTCTTCTGTCATTACCTCAGGCATAGGTAACACTGTACTAGTCATTACAAGGCCATTGACGCTCGCCACCCTGTGTTCCACCTTGTCAAGCAGTCGTGGTGCATACTGTTTGAGCTTGAAACCGTAGGAGGTCTTTACCAATGCCACCGCCTTGCGTGGCACGACATTCTGTGAGGTGATATATTTGCGTATGGTTGCAAGCACCTTTGCAGTGGTCAGTTTCTTACGTTCCCACTCCTTCATCTGCTCGTTGGTGGCATTCTCGGGAGGTTTCTGATTACGGAACTTCGTAACTATTGCAACAGCCTTATCAATATGCTTGTTGAGTTTTGCGTGAGCCTTCAACTCGTACATATACTTGGCTAGCCTATACTCGAACTGTTCCAGTTCCTCCTTGTCTATGCGGTTGGTCTCACGTATAAGGTCGAGACGCAGACGCTGCTTCATCTCACGGGTATTCCTCACTCGTTCCTTGAGTTCAGCCATAGAGACGAACTCTTCAGCATTGTAGGGATTCATCTCAATATGCTGTGAACGTCTCAGGAACAACATTATCTTTGTATTGAAGTTATCTACTCCCACAGACGAGAATGCATCAGAAGCGAGCCTTGTCTGCCCAATGAACGAGAACTCCGAATTGACTCTCTCTATTCTGCTCTTTTCCCAGAACTCATTCTGCATGAAGGAGGCCGGAACGATGACCATCAGCATACCTGCCGGATTGAGAAGGTCAAAGGCCTTATCCATATAGTATTCCTGTGAAAGACGGGAATCGAACTTAAGGTTGAATGGAGGATTACCGATAATGATATCGAAGCGCTGCCCAGGACGGAACTGCTGTATGTCGCATCTCTCTATATTGGCATCCGGATAGAGGTATCTTGCGACAGCCACCGCCTTGCTGTCTATGTCAAAGCCAAAGGCATTGTGCTGGTTAGGAAGGTGATTGAAGAAGTTTCCCATTCCGCAGCACATGTCGAGAATCATATCGCCCGATGCCGGAGAAAGCACATCCACCATATCCCTGCAAACTTCGTGTGGAGTAAAGAACTGTCCCATCTCGAACTCCTTCTTCGCCTGAGCATACTCATGGTAGCTGGAGTAGTCCGACTGCTTCAGTTCATGCAGGCCTCCCAGACCCGTATAACAGTTGTATATGCTCTCCGCCGGTATGAGTTCCTTGCCGGAATTGATAGCAAACAGAATCTTTTCGTTTATCTCTGCCCGCAGACCCTGCGGTATCTGCTGAGGTATGATTGCATACATATGTCCTACTGTATCTATAAAGTTTACTTTTGAACTGTTACTCATTCTTCATCCGCCAGGTTATCCAATCCGAGGCGACGGTAGCAGCTTTCTGCCGCCGCTGCGTCCTTGAACTTTACATCAACACGACCGTTCTTGTAGAAGCGCATGTGCGTTGCATTACCTGTGGTAAGGTCATACCACTCGGAAAGCCTGACATCATGACTGTCAAATCTGGAGATGATGCCTATACCGCAATTGAGGAAATCTTCTGCACCGAATGCAATCCCCTCACATAACATGCTTAGATTTGTGTCATATCCGTACGACAGGCTATATATGCCACGGTATTCCAATGTGATGTCACTCCAGCCGACAATATTCTGAAAGACGATACGGTCTTTTTTCAGTTCCGGTCTTGCACGGCTCCATCGCGACGGCCTGATCATTTTTTGGAATCTTCTTACCAGTTCTTCCTCGGCAGTATCCCTGAATGTCCTGCCTCCCAGATGACTGATCACCATATCGACATATGTCGAATACACAGGACGTTCACCCATCTTCAAGGTATTCCCATCAATATCAGGAACAGGTACAGAGAGATGGTATGTATTGTTGAAATAGTTTATGATTCTGTAAGCAAACAGGCGGACAGCATGGAGGTTCTTGTCTACCAGTTCGTCCATACTGTCGAACGGCAGGAATTCATGCTGGATATAGCTCATATTATCATCGCTTCTCACATACCTGTCACATTGCCCGGTTGGCTTTCCGCTGTCCAGATAGTCGAAGTTCAGTTCATCGCGATACTTCTCGGCCTCCTTCCTGAAGATGGAATACCAGTAGCCAATCTGGTCAAGGGTGCGATAGAGATTATCCTGCTGACTCAAGCAATACGCACGGTCCTGTGCGGTTATCATCTCCTCATTTCTGACCTGAATCTTGAGAATACCTGAGATAAGGTCCTGACCTACACCAGAAATCTTTTCGTTTAATGATTCTTGCATCATAGCTTTCTTTGTTAGTGACGGTCATCTTATAGCAGCCCTGCTGCATAACATCTGGACCGTCATCGGGTTCAACTTATTTGTGAAGCACCCGACAGGGACTCTGACGGCAACAGACAAGAAAATCCGTCCAAATACTACCACAGCGTGTGTGGAGATTTGAACGGATTAGTTCTATGAATGGTTCTTGAAAGTGTCCGGAAGAGGAATCTACATTTGCGGATACAAATGAGTGAATCCGGATGAAACGCCACGCTCTCATTCGGACATAGTTCCGCCAACACTTTCCTCATCTGCCTGAGGGGACCGCTGTCTGAAGCGTACGGTCTATGACGAACGCCTTTCTGTCAAGCCAGAAGGCTATCCCTTTGTAACCTGTATTCTTGAGATAAAGGCAGATCACTTCGAAGAGATGCTGATGGATAGCCCGGTGGGCGAAAAGCACGAATCCTGACGCCTCATCCAGCATACGTCTGTCCTTCACATCATTATTCAGGGTCTTGAAGTAAGAGACAATCTCCCTGCTGACCAGCACGGCACGGATGTTCCTGTCGTCGAACCTTCCGTAGTCCGCCCAGCACAGAATACAGGATATGAAGAAATCCTTCAGTATCCTTTCCGGATATCTCTTGAGCAGTTCTTCAAGATGAACGCTTGATGGTCTGACGGTATTGAGCAGGCTTTCCACCTCACCAGCCATCGGGCAAGAGTTCCTGTCATTTATGTTCTTCATGATCATCATTGCAACTGTTTCTTATCATCACACCATTATCGGATTCACTTTCATCGTTTCAAGATTCAGATATAGGCCACTGTGTTCAGTCATGCCATGACGGAACATCTTCCAGAGTATGTCGCATCCGAGCTGGGCCAGCGTCGAGTTGATGAACAGGTCCTGCCTGGACAGAGCCTCTGCCAGAGAACAGCTCGGACCGGAATCTTCATCCTTCACCCTGTCATAGCGTACCATCCTGGTCACAACCCGCAGCGACGGTACTGCCTCATATCTCTTGGATTCCGGCTGAGGGATCTTCCTCGGAACGGTCCCGATTACCACCTGACCTGAAGTCTGTGCATTTCCGAAGTCCATCCAATAGAATGGGGTCGTATGGTCGGCATATCGTACCGCCTTCACACCCTTCAATGCCTTCCACAGATCGAGGCGGGACTTCACATTGTCTGTACAGGTAATAGTGATGTTGGCCATATGTTCCCTTCTGGCAAGATTCTCATCTTCCGGATAAGCGTCCGGAACTGCACGCCAGTCATTTCCAAAGAAGGCGTTTATCCTCGTGACCAGACACTGTGCCTTATTCAGACCAAGGTCAGCCGGACTGAAGAGCTGGCGTCCCACATTTGATTCCGTTACGGTATCAGGATCATACAGAGTAACGAACAGTCCGGGGTGTCCCAGCCCTCGCAGGGTCACATCAAGTCTGGCAAGACAGGTAAGCATCTGCGAACCGGTTCCTCCGCAGCCGATGAGATTGACGGTGACACGATGACGTGGATTGAGCAGGTAATTTTCTGTAAAATGTACTCTTTTCATTTCAGTATATCTTTAAGTTTAATTTCTCCTAGCGGTATAAGTTCATCCGTATTGAACGGAGCCTTTCCGGCTGCCTTTGTAACCAGCACAAGATTGCTGCGGGTAGGATTGCCGGCTCCACCAAGATGCAGGAATTCGGTAAGCCAGAATTTCTTCTCCCAGTATTCTATCAGATGCTCGTATGTCAGGTCTGACGGCTTTGCTATCGCTGCATTTCCAAGACACACACGTGATCCTGTCACATTGAAGAACGGGGCTGCATACAGGGGAGTTTCCGGAGTGAGAGTCTCATCCTTGTAGGCATATATGTCAAGGCTGTTGCCGCTGACACTATAGATTACCCCCGGAAGGTTGTATTCTCCATCCTCAATTCCAAGGGAGGAATGGAAGTACATGACCCTCTTACATGGCGGGTTATACCACACATATTTCTCACAACCCTTGCGGGTGTTGCTCCATAGCATATTCTCAGGCAGCTTTCCATACGGTGTTGTGCTGCGGTGCTCGGAGTAACCTTCTATCAGCTTGTCTATGAATTCAGTGGTAACAGGAACCCCTTCACACATCCTGCCGTCCGGACCGATTTTCCTTAATTCAAGGTAGTGTGAGCCACCACCGTCTGTGGAATAGGCAATAAGTGCTGCCCGCGGACGCAAGAGCGTATTTATCTCTCTAGTCAATTCGTTTGTTTGCATAATGTCAGATTTATAAAACACAGAAACTCATCAGCCCACTCGAAGAATCTTTCCGGATAGTCATCCTCTAGAAGAAAGACCCTGTCTGTGTCTGGTGTAAGTTCAAATGTCGATGTCGGTATCAGTTCGTAGGTTTCCCTGCTGTTTAAATTGAACAGGTCTGCCATCTCGTTTTCTACATCTCCGTTTATGTCATAGACAATACGGATCTGCTGCCACATCTGCATCGGTGTGAAATCAGAATCCTCCTCGTAGAAAGGATCGTATTGATAGTTCATGATGGATTTTTCCTTGGACACGAACTTCATTCCCTTTTTTATGAGATCAATGAGGGTCTGTTCCATCTCATCGGCACAAGGATATCTTTCGAGCGCCTTCCACAAGTCCGCATAATAGGACTTGGATTCAAGCGTTTTGAGTGCTTTGTACACCCTTCCTCCCGATTCATATGACCGGATGCGACGATGTCTTCTTCTACGCTCAGACGGATCTTCATCCTCGCAGTAACAAGAGTCCCAAAGGATGTCCTGCGCCCAGAACGCATCATCATCGTCATTGATAGTGGAAAGACCGTTAGCCTTCATGAACTCATGATAGAAGGTCAGGACTATCCGCCTGAGACGTGGACGAAGCTTCTCGGTGAAGCGTATGGGGAAGTAATACAGAGTATGGTCTCCCCATTTGTGCATCTTCCACAGATTGAAGTAGAGCCTGCCATCACGTTCTTCCAGATTGACATTCATATCGTCTCCCAGAAGCGAGGACATCTCTGCATACAGGTTAGCGATCCCGACTCCGATAGACTCCGCAGGAGAATGCCGGGAGTCCTTCCCCAGCAGACAGGCGTAGCGAAGATATGATTCCCGCAGGTACTCGTAGTTTTCCCGGGTTATCAGATTGTGTGATTCCCCGTTCCAACTGCACCAGACCAGTTCGTCCTTCGCCTTGAGGGTGTATGTTTCCTCTAGAAAAGGATTACGGCTCCGCTCGGCGCCGTAATCCGTTCCTGCCTCACAACCCCTATACGGTGGTTCCTCTCCAATGCTTCTATTATGAGCCTGGATAGCGACTCCATCTGATAAGCGTTTAACCTCGTGCATTCTTTGACCTCCTTATTGTCTGTTTCCATATCATCATCCTTTTGTTCCGATTGTGGTCTTGAATTCATACTCCGCCATGTCCTCATTGATCTTCGGTCCATGAACCGTTGCTGTCGTGAGTTCTGGATACATGTTGGAATAGTAGTTCATCACCATCTCCGGCGTATCATTCGGATTCGGATCTGCAAGAGTGATCTTCTCATTACCCTTCTTGAAGGTAAAGGATCTTGTCATTTCATTGATTACAAGTGCCATAATATGTTTGTTTAAATATAATTTGTATAAGTCTCATTTCAGTCAAGAGGAAGGTCGTCATCATCTTCACATGTCTCCTCTGGGGCCAGACCGTGGTCAGCATCCAGTGCTGGAGATGGTGAGGCATCTTCATCACCGAACAGACTGCCCTGGTTCATATCCTCCATGATCTTGTCCATCTTTTCTCCAAGAGCTTTCTGTTCTGCTTCGGAGGCCACCTTCTGAGCCTGCTGAAGCACTGCCATCGCCGCCTTATAGTCCTTGGATGCGATAAGTTCTTCAGCCTTCTTTATCTGCCTGTCATAACTTTCCTTCCGTTCCTTCTTCGCCTTTGCTTCGGCTGCCTTAGCCTCCTTGACGGCCTTGCTGTTCTGTGCAGCAGCATCCGCCTGACGTTCAAACTCCGCGATATTGGTCAGCAGTCCGCTTGCCTTTGTCAGAGGCTTCGACACTGCATCCAGGAAGCCATCGTCCATTTCCTCTGGCGCTCCCGTCATAGTAAGCGGGATGATACGGTTCTGAGCCTCGTCCTTGAGACCGTTAGCCTTCGGCAAGGCAGATACTATCATCTGACCGCCACTTTTTCGTATGACCAGCGTGATGTCAACGCCTTCGGTCATCATCCTGTTGATTTCTGTAAAAAACATGATAATTACTTTTATTGATTGTGATTTTTCCTGATGAATGCCATTCATAGGACTATCCCAATC
>JAZNAW010000105.1:0-65269 GCA_045586745.1 Candidatus Cryptobacteroides sp. | reverse complement strand
CCTTTACCAGGCACAACATAAACGCGAGCGACTGCTGATTTACGTCTTCCAAGGGCGTTTACTACTTTCATGCTCTGCTTAAATTTCGTTTAAAGTGATTGTTCTAGGGTTCTGTGCCTGGTGTGGGTGCTCGTTACCTGCGTAAAGATACAGGTTGCCGATAAGTTTCGAACCAAGACGATTCTTAGGAAGCATACCCTTTACTGCCATCCTTAAGACTTCAGTAGGCTTCTTTGCAAAAACCTCCTTTGGTGTAGTGAAGCGCTGGCCACCTGGATATCCAGTATAGCGAACGTACACCTTGTCGGTCATCTTCTTACCAGTGAACCTGACCTTGTCCGCGTTGATCACGATGACATTGTCACCGCAGTCCATGTGCGGAGTGAAGGAAGGCTTGTTCTTACCACGAAGAACGAGCGCAAGTCTGGCAGCAAGACGGCCTACCACCAAGTCGGTAGCATCGATCACAACCCACTCCTTTTTGATATCTCCTGCCTTGAGGGATACCGTTTTGTAGCTCTGTGTGTCCATCTTGTACTTTTAAATGGTTAATACTTAATAAAAAATCTTTGCGATCCCTACACTACATAGGGGGCGCAAAGATAAAAATAATTTTCGGAACGACAAAATTTTTAAAAAACTCCTGAAAAACAGGAGGCTGCATCGTCATTCTTCGAGGAATCTACAACAAAATATGCATATAGATGTCTCGTCTCCTTCAGGTCGTTCGACATGACAAGATGGGTGGAACCTGAATCCTGTCCTGAGTGACATTGCCTGGTCAGTCAAGCTAGAGGTCTTTCACCTATCTTATTGATAGTGAACCCATTGTATAAACCAATTTTGTCCTGAGTGATGTGGTCCGGTCACTCAGGACAAAATTATGAGACATCTAGTCTCACCCAGGTAGTTAGACAGGACATTTGAACAACACTTTCTTTCCGGGTGTAGACATGTATATCGTTCCCTATTATTTTTTCTTTGGGAGATTTATTTTGTTAATAGGGGTTGTATCATCGAGTTCGCTATTCGAAGTAGAACGAGTTGTTGAAGACCCACCAATAGTAAACTGACCAACAGGCACCATTTTGTCATAAGCTATTGAACCTGTTTTGGGCTGATATGTTATGCCATCAGCATTTACCGAAACCTTGTAACTTGTAACAGAACGGTCTTCGGCTTCATTTGGATAATAATGTACATAAATTTTATATGTACCTACTGGTGCACTACTCCATCTAATATGCTCTGGGCCAGGACCAACGGTATCATCCCTATCCAAATAACCACCAGACGAAGAAGTCATTTGGTAATAACATATCCGTTCTCCATATGGATCGATTACATGCAAATCAATATCTGTATCACTACTATGCTTACTCCAGTCTAATCGGATAGTGATTTCTGCACTATTTAGGTCTGCTGTAAAATATACTGGTTCTGATATTTCTTTATCAGTTATAATATCAACTACAGTTGCCTTAACCTTTTGTTCTCCCTCCTCTCCAAGAGTCCAATATGTTGAGGCAATATTTTCCATATTTGCTGACACATACTCAGCATCGACTCTACCACCCCCGGAGACAACCTCAAACTTAATTCTATGATAAGAACTTGAAGAAATATAATATCCGTCATCACCTAATGTAGATACATATACCTCCAATGGTAATAATAGTTTTTGTTTTGGATAACCAGTTTGTTCATCACCGTCAACCTTTTCCAACGAGACTGTGGTGCATGTAGAAATTTCACCATTATAATAACAGAGGCAAAAATTCAATTCTTTTGGAGCTGATAATGCATAACTTATTCTGGTTGCAGCATTTCCTATACCCTTGATTTTATTATACCAGTCTAATGAACCGAGTAGAAACTTACTTGTATACACAAATGACTCCGAGACACCATGTGAGAAAAAGGTTCCAGTCTTTAATTGTTCTAATGCAGCATTATATGCTATGCCAACCCATTCCATAGGATCTAATACGGCATCATCAACACCAGAACCTGCGTTAATAATAGCTCTACTGATTGAATTGCCAATTTCTTGTATCGCATCATTTCCCAAATCTAATCCCAATGTAGTTAATATATTATTCGCTATACGCAAATAAAAATCAGCAGTAGCAACTTCATTCATTCTAGAAAGACTAAATTGATATTGACCTTGAGATTGGAATGTATAATTACATTCTGGACCTAAATTTATTTCTCCTACCGTTTTAAAAAGGTCAAATCCACCATAATCACTTCTTGATTTTACGGCAATATTATCGACTCCTCCATTGGCATTTCTTACCGTACCAAAATAACTAGGTGTCAAACCTGTGTTTCTTAATGTTAAGACATTTCTGTTAATTTCTGCATATAAGGGATATATCTTATGGTTTTCATATATAGCCCTCGTCATTTGTTGATTCTCTGTTACAATATCATCCAATGAATCTGAATAATTGTTATCATCAACCTCAACACAGATATCCTCAATTAAATTGCTAAATGCCAATAAAAGAGCCTCATTATTTTCATCGAAAATATTCCGTCTCTCATATATAACTTTTTCTACTTCTTCGTAAAGAGGCTGATAACAAGAACTAGCCAATATCATATCAACCACATCTTGGTATTCATCTCTCTTTATAGGGGAAAATAATGGATGCAGTGTTACTAAGGCAATTGTTGTTGATTTTGGACTTAATTCAATACTTTCACCTTTAACAATCGGAACTCGACTTAACAAATAAATATTATTATTATCAGACAAAGCAAATGTTTGTACCCTATCGTTATAATAAGTACCAATGTCAAACTGGCCATCTGACAAAGTAGATTCTCCACAAATAGAATTTACTTTGCAGTTATCATATGTAGAAATATTAGGTGTTGATAAGATGAGTTGGCCATTTATTATTATTTCCTCATTTATATAATTTCCATCTGTCTCATCAATAATATTCTCATGACAAGCTACCAATGCTCCCATGGCTGCGATAATTGCAGTAATAATAAAAATATATATTCTTTTCATAATCGTTAAAATCTAAAAGTCAGATATGCTTTCCAGCCATTATATTTAGTCTTGTTGACAGGCGAACTGGTATTTTCATCACTATCAGAACCAAACTCCTTGTATTCGCAGTCTCCAAATCGAGTTTCGATACCCAATCCTATGACACCATAAGAAATTGAAGCTCCTCCCACAAAGAATGTAGCATAATTACTGTAAAATGCTTCATTTGCATACAATGCAGAGAAAGAAGGTGCATATCTGAAATATCCATGTATACTCAATTTACCAACAGGACGGACCGTAATTGAAGGACCAATATGCATGGACACTTCGGCTTGGTGGTATTGATAGTTATCTGTTTCTCCATTTGCAATATGTTTGATCTTATAATTTGTGTAATTCAAATCAAACCAGGTCGCATCAATACCGAAACGCAAAAAACCGCCAATGGGCCTGTGCAAATAAAATGTTCTACCAACAGTATATGAAGCACCATAATTGCTTTTCAAATCAGGCTTCCCGTCTTGGGACATTGTTGTGTTGATAAATCCGAAATTGGTATATTTCTTTCTCCATCTATCATCGCTTTGAGCAAAACAAACCGAGGCGATCAGTACGAAAATAAATAATAGTGTAATTTTTCTTTTCATAGTATTAATGTTTAAGCAGCAGTCCGATTACGACTTAACGAAGTGAATGGAGAAATCTTTTTAAGGATGTCTCGACTACACTCGACATGACAGGTGTAAACTGATATATCGTTCCCTAAATTAAAACAGGCAACAACAATGTTACTCTGATTAATTTGTAAATCTTGAATACTGATATATCAGATTTCCCAACAAATCCAAACGGACACGTTGTCCGTCTTTACGTCCTTCAGCAACTCCGCAGCGGAAAATCCTACCCATAGTGTCAATATCGATGCTGTCACACTCCGGCGCACATATCATCTCTCCGTCCTTTGCCATCACGCCAAACTTATCACCGAGCTTTACACGGACATAACCGTCCGAAGCTATTGTCACCGCATCGTATTCAATAGGGACGACAACAGAACCATCCTTGGATATGACTCCCCACTTACCATCCAGCGAGACACTCGCCAATCCATGTTCCGGATTGAAGCTTGAAGCAGTGTCATACTGCATAGGTATTACAAAGTTACCGGCCTTATCAATGTAACCGAACTTATCGTTGAGAGCCATACAAGCCAGACCACCTGAGAACGAGCTTCCATGACTATACATAGGAACGACCACCCAATCACCATCTACGGTGACAAATCCATACTTACCCTTTATAATCACCAAAGCAACTCCTTCTGCAAAGTTTTCAACCTCATCGGAGAATGGTGCAACCACCATGTTTCCTCTTTTGTCAATAAAGCCGAATCTCTGCTTCAGCCGGATACGCGCCATTCCGTCAGCATATTCTCGGATTTCCTCATACTCCATCGGCACAGCCATCTTGCCATCCTTGTCATAACATCCGTAGCGGCCATTGCTTCTCACTATAATGATATCGTCACTCATGTTACCCACATGGTCATATTGAGCGGGAACGATCGCATTTCCATTGACATCAAGAACGCCATATCCACCATTCTGTCGTACCCTGACGAATGAAGGATTGTCAAGATACTCGATAAGATCATACTTGGGATCTATGGTCATATTTCCTTTTCGATCTATCATTCCATACTTGCCCCTATAAGTTACTATAAGATGGTCAGATGAAAAAGCACCGAACTCCCAATCGAAAGAAGTGCACATCTGTTCATCCGACAATACAGGAGAGACAAGCCATGAACCGTCTTCAGAAACAAGTCCGCATCCGCCGATGACACCTCCATCCCAATCTTCCCAGGCGCAACAGAGACTTACTCCAAAATTATCGCCCATATCGTCGACCACCATCAACGGATAGTAATCAGGACCAAAAATCTTTTCCCTCCTGAAAGTAGCCTTGGCATACAGAAGATGATTACGGCAGATTATGTCTGTAATGACAGCATCTCCATACGGAAGGCTGTAGTCTTTTATACGTTCACCCATCTTGTTCAACTGAACAATGAGAGGACTGACCGCGCCACCGGACTGACCGGCCTTTGTTGTTCCAGACAGGTATATGAAATTCTCGGTCTCCTCTATACCATAAAACTGTTCTCCTGTCTTTGGAACAAAATCCCAATCATGGTTTCCACTCATGTCAAACCTTCTCAAAGGAGTCTTCTCATCGACGATAACAGTACCAGATGCCGTGAGATTCAAACCATTGAAGCGCGACACAAATACAGATGCTCTTGAAGCCTGAGATAACTCAAAACAAGAGACCGCAGCATTCCTTTCATTATCAAACAGGAATACCACATGATCTTCTCCGCTAGGGACTGAAGCTCCTTTATGTATTTTTATATCATATGGTTCCACAGGTATCCTGAATGAGTTGGTCTCAACCAGAGGGGATCCCACTTCTGAAGCCGGCCTTACAAAGGCCAGACGTACCATTATATTCCCATCAGGAAGCACAGCATATTCTTTCGGATAGAAAGCGTTGAACTTCTTGATGTTCATCTGTGAAAATGTCTCCTTCACAGAATGCAGGACTCCGCAGATATTCAGGAAAGTCTCTCCAGTGGTCGGGTCGGAGACGAGTTCCACATTACCTGCCGGCAAAGCCGGCGCGGCAAACATAACATCATAGACACCTCCCCCAATATCACTTGATGAGCCGGATGAGAGTCTGAATGCCTCGGCATGAATGATTCCATAATGTCCCTTCGAATCCTGTGGTATGGTAAGATCGAATTCTTTAGGCATATCCTTTTGAATTCCTGCCCATTCAACATCGAAATTATTTGATGACAGAACCTTCACGACTTGTCTGGCCGCCTCTATCTTATCATTACGTCGAAGGATGTTATCTTCCACTAGAGAAGTCTTTGCCCACTCAGGAATAGATCTGGTCGGGACATATTCTTCAGGTTTGAACACCTCATATAATCCCGCGCAATCTTCAAAAGGTATCTTTCCATCTATATTTACAGCATAGAATTTCCCATCATCATAAAGTCTGAAGATTTCTTCGGTCAATGCAGGAGGATTATCAAGAACCGGAGGAATCAGCTCAACCATCCTGGTAGAGACCACACCATACTTATCCCCTTGACGGATAATATAGAATCTTCCGGAACCATCAATGTACAAGTCATCATAAACACAAGGTACGACAAAGTCACCATAAGGAGTAACGACTCCCACCTTATCATCAATAAACGCACGATATAAATCAACCGACCCATCTTTACCCTTCTGCATAAGAGTAAGCGGCTTGTCTATCCTGACAGATAATATCTGACTTCCGCCTTTAAGCAAGCTCCATGATCCGTCCTTCTTGAACTGTTCTATCTGTCTGTCCCTATCCAGAGTTTCCAACTCATCGAACTGAGGTTCAAATACGGTGCTTCCCAAATGGTCTATCGTTCCATACTTACCATCCTTCAGGATACGGTACCCGTAATCCGCATATGTTATCTCATCGTAAGTCGTATTCTGTATAATCTCAGCTTTAGCATTTACGATACCCCATCGCGATCCCTTCTTCACAACTGCGAGACTGTCAGCAGAAAACTCTGAAATGTAATCATAGACCAGTGGAGGCATAACATAAAGTCCCCTCTCATTGATTATGCCCCACTTGCCTTCATAACATACCCTGGCCACCTTGCCCTCATAGGGATATGCTTCATTGAAAGCCGCACGTATCACAAACTTACCTTCCGGATTGGCATAACCCCACAGGCCTTTCTTATGCCGCAATGGTGTTATCTTCTCCGCCAGACTTTTTCCTTTAAGCTCCTTAAGTTTCGGAACATCATCCTTGGCCAGGACATTTGCCTGCGCAAAGACCGCCAAAACCAATATTGAAGTGATTATTCTAGCTGAATGTCTATTCATCCGTAAGTATGCTTTATGTCTGATTACTATTTAGCAGCCTCCTGCTTTACAGTGAAAGTCTTTGAAAGAGCAGAGTTCTTGGAAACATGTTCACTGGCAATTATAACCTTATGACTACGTGAACCGCCTGTATTCTTCTTTGCTTTTAAAGTAAGTTTTCCATCCTCGACAGTCACTGTAAGCCATGAAGGTATCTTGTCTGAATCTGACACATTCAGGGTTCCGGAACATTTCACCTCAAACACCTTGTTACTTTCACTTGAAGAAAACTCAACATCCCCTGTAACCGGAACGTCAAAGACATACTTTGACTGATTAATGGTTACTTTTTTACTGTATGACGAGCTATTATCTTTGCTTGCAACCGTAATGACAGCTGTTCTATCTTGCAGGCTATAGTTCTCAGGAACTTCAAAAGAAACAGTATTCGTTACATCCCTGCCGCCATTTCCTGATTTTGGTGATGGTGTCACAAAATCCTTGTCTGATTCTGCATTCCATGCACCGCTACACTTAAATTTAATATTGTCTTTATGAGTGTCAAGCGGAGACAGGTTAATGGTACCAGGAGCATAGGTAACGTTCCACACATAATCATACTGACTCACAGTTATGGTCTTAGTGTGCTCCTTTCCGCCAACAACACTTTTTACTACAATTCTCTCAGGACCACGTGCTGCGGACAGGTTCTTATCTGCAGTTACAGTTACAGTAACCGCTTTATCTCCTCCATTTCCGCTACTTTCAGACAAGGTAACCCAACCCGGTTTTTCAGTAATCTTCCAAGGTCCGAGGCAATCCACCATAAACGTACCTGTAAGATTTTCCAACTCTCCGAACTTCGGAACAGTAACTGCAGTGATATCAAATCTATAAGCTCCCTGTGATATCAATGGTAAAGTATAGCTTTTATCAACAACCCTGCTCCTGACAGTAACATAAGATTCACGAGCGCTAAGTTCTCCATTATTTGCAAGACTATAAGTGATATCTTCAACTGTACCTTCTCCTCTATTGACAGAAAGCGTTATCCAATCCTTATCTGGAATTATCTCCCACTCTGCACCATCTGTACATGACACATCACACAACTGATAACTTCCCTGATCAAGAGCCCCACGCATAGCATAGCTGCCAGGCGTTGTCGCTTTGAATACAAAAGCTTCCTGCTTCAAATTGAACGATTTGTCTTCCCCGGATGTATTATCCTGAGCTGGCAATGTCGTTGCATCCTTATAACTCCTTATTGTAATCGCCGCATCCCTGGATTTATCCCAGTCCTTTCCGACATTATTATCGATTGTCATGGTAACCTTTACATTGGCATCCATACCATTACCATTGTCAGGGGTGACAGTTACCCAAGCCGGCTTTTTAGTAATCTTCCACGGAGCTCTGCAATTTACGATAAAACTATAAGTGCTGGCCGACTCCTTATATGCAGGGATGGTGATATCCGTCATGGTTGTACCATCTTCTTTCTTCATCTCAAAACGATAGATATCCTGAACAAGCTCAAATGAGCGCGATACTTTATCTGCAACATGAAGGTCACTGTTGACAGTCATTATCATCCTACGCTGTTTCTTGTCACTAGGATTAGGAGTGTTTGCACTTACATAAATCTGCCAGTTTCCTGCAGCACCTGACAACTCACCATCTTTCCATGCCGCTGATTCTCCTTCCTCTGAAATTGCGGAAACAGTCAACCAGGATGTATCTCCATCATCCGAAACCAATTCCATGGTCCAAGGACCAGAAGATAGAAGGTTCTGAGTATAGGTTTCCGTACTGAGTCTCGCTATCAGATTATCTTGCGGATACTTCTCAGGACTAAGCTCAAAATCAAACTTCTTCTGAGTCAGAACAACAACATCCATCAAATCATCAGTATATGACAGTGGTGTCAAAAGCGCAAGCTCTACTTCTTTAGGAACAAGATAAAGGTTCTGATCCGGAACAGACAAAATAACTGAAGAATTTCCACGACCACCGGTTTCATCCATATTGAGCCAATATCCTTCATCTGTACCCCTCCTTCCAATTTGCCAAGGACCTTTTGTTTCCACTGTAAGAGTCTTGATTTCTCCATCACCAATATTCGCAAACTCAGGTGAATTGTCATCAAGAATCAGATCCAAGATGTACTTATTCTGATAATAATTGAGAAGTATCTCTGTAACTCTTTCGCCCTCGACTTCCAAAGGCAGATATACGGACTTCTCTGTTGCACGAGAATAGCCGCTTACATACCTTTCAGAGTTAGGATCAGGAACGACAAGACGCATATTCCTACGTATGCACAATCTTCCATCCTTTTCAAACTCCTCATCATAGCCTTCGATGAAAAGGTTTCTGTTCAAAATGCCTGAAAGCCCATCAGTCCAGGCTTCATCATCAAAGTATATCTTTCCCTTCTCATAGACAACGGAAAATAACTGTTCGGTAGGAGCATCATCGAGCATCACGCCCTCGTCTTCATAAACAGTCTTGAGGTAATCATCACCCAATTCACTGAAAGGAGTATAAAGAGTATATGTATTTCCGTCTCTTGAATCACAATTCTCCAGATAGAATAAAATGTATTCCTGACTTACTGCAATAGTATGCGAAAGAGCATCTCTGACAGCAGCATTCAACGGCAGATCATTTCCGTCCGCATCTTTTTTTCTTGGAACTATACGAATTTCACACGAATTGACATCATCTGTCAGGTTATAATCATCTGCAGACAATTTAAAATCATACTTAACAGTTTTATCAAAGTTGACTGCTCCACCTTTCTTTGATAAGCCGATCTGTTCATTGCCATTACGCAGAACGTATGCATCATGTACATCTTCAAACAGAACCTCCCATTCGATATTTGACTCAACGACAAATTCAGCACCTTCAGATTCGGCCGACTTTTCCCAATCGAATACAATATCATCATTACCTGAAGTCTTATAGTCCTCTTTGCCACCTTTTATGTCCAGCCAGAGAACTGCATTATCTTGAGATAGCTTGAAACTGTCCGAATCACCATTACTAGCACTGAAGCTCAATATGGTTTCCCTATCTTCGAAAGATAGGTTCGGATCCACGGTAATGGTGATAACAGTAGTTCCGGCAACACCATGATCCGGAGAGTATTGCACTCCATCCTGATTACCGGAAAGATATGAAGTCCACGAAGTGGCAGATGTATATGATACTGTTATCTGATCTCCCAAAGGATGCACTTCTATGTCTCCTATCGGAAGTATCGTAGTATTTGAATTGCCGTTTACACTTTCCTGTTCATCTTTGTCGCAAGAAACACAGACCAGACAGGCCAGCAAACTTATCAGTAGAAGTCTTGATTTCATAATCATACGTTTCTTTATTTGTAATAAATAGACAGGTTACTGTCTGTCATATATCAAATCACCTGGGGTAGCCTTCAGGAGGTTACGCATAACCGTAAATACCGTATATACGGAAGCCATGATGATAATTGCAATCGAGCACACCGTCTTACCGCTCCAAAGGTAAAGATAGTCAAACAGGCCATCCTTGAGTATGCCGCAGACATGCATCAAACCCTGAATGAACCATGCCACCGAAATTGACATGAAGATGGCAGCCAATACAATTGCAGCCATGATAAGGACATACACGCTTATCAGGTCACGGTTGCTTATTCCAAAGGCCTTGAACGTTCCCAGATTTCGCTTTACTTTCTGGAAGTAAGACTGAAGAAGATTAACAATGAAGAGAATTATGCAGACAATCGCAAAAACTATGATACCCCATGAAAGGATATTACCCATAGTGCTGACTGCATTGAAATTTTCTTTGGCATTGATCTGAGACATCTCAATCTTGACCTTATAATTTTCCCTTACAAATATCTCGAAGTCTCTTATCTTGTCCAGATCATTAAAATGCACTGAAATGAATGATTTCTGCGAAAGATCATATGGACTGAAGTCATAAGCAATAACACGATATACACCCTTGTCAGCATATTCATCCAGAACCTTCGCATTTATCTGCCTCCAGACATCATAGTCGAGACGGTCCTGAAAACATTCCATAGAAACGAAGTTACCCTCTCGGAAAGGTATAATCTCCGGTGTATAGAATGTATATTCATCCATTTCGATTTCTGCATCGGTATATTCTGCCGCTGCAGACTTTACAGCCTCATGGAACTTGGAAAGGTCCATATCGGCCGGTACAAAATAGCTCAAATTTCTTGCATACTTATCCTTACAGAGGTTGAAAGGATAGGTATAATCGTTCAACTGCTGCTTATAAAAATATGTACTTGAAATTACATCCACATTTCCGGGGAGTCTTTCAACAACTCCAAGAACAGGCACAGGACATCTTGCCTGACCAAGAGCATCTACAGTAAATCCGTAATAATCTGCACCATCATTGACTCTGGCAACATCAATGAACGTCGGAGCGATCTCATAACCTAATTTCTTGATTGCTTCCTCAGTGATTATGACTCCGACAGTATTCGGATCCACTGCAGAAAGATCCTTTACCCTCCAGTTCCTTATCACATTGTCCTTATTGAGGATCTCTTCAACCAAAGTTGTATTTATGTCTTCAAAAAAACGGCATTTCAGATACTGAACGTTATCATCCGTCTTACCGAAAAACATAAAAGAGAAGGAATGATCACTCTGAAAACTACCATAATGGAAAGTTTCCTTATTATTGTCAGCCTCCAAAGCATATTCCAATCCGAAAAAGTCACCTTCACCAAATTCATTCTTTATATCAACCCAATTGATGAAGGGATCATCCATTTTGTATGAAAGATAATTCAGACTGGCATTACTGAATGCTATCGCGAGGAATGTAGCTGTAAGTACTCCTGTGAGCAGCCATAAGCTTGAATAGTTCTTTCCCAAGACGACTTTGCCCTCCCTCTTGACAAAAAGACGGAAGTAATCGTTTTTCAATGCATCAACTATCTTCATAGGATATTAGATTTTCTTCAAGTACAACTCAAATTCGTCTGCCGGATAAGTTTCAATACCGTTACTCCAGGTCTTTCTGTCTTCAGAAGGTGTAAATATACATGTATCGTCTATTACACCGTAATATATAACCTCATCCCTTACAGCCTCAACTCTACGACTCTCCTTCCTGATCTTGATTATGATATCTGCAAAAGTAGCAGACAGATGCATGTCGTGAGATACGATAATTGCCGAACTGCCCTCAAGCTCATTAAGTTTGGCAGAAAGAAGCTCCATCGCCTTGACGGCATTGTCGCTGTCAAGGTTTCCGGTAGGCTCATCACCGAAAAGGATGGTAAAATCAGGTAGGATAGCACGTGCAAAAGCAAGCCTCTGCTGCTGTCCTCCAGAAAGTTCCTGAGCCATGCGCTCTTCTCCTATATGTCCCAATCCTAGATCTGAAAGCACCTGTGACGCTTTCTCGAAAGCCTCAGTCTGAGAATAGCCCTGAAGCATACGAGTAAGAGCAATGTTCTCATAAGCAGTAAAATTGCGCATAAGATTTGTGCTCTGGAAAATGAAATTAAAGTGTCTGAGTCTGAATTCGGACAGTTCATCATCACTTCCTTTCTTCCACAAGGCCATCAGATCTACCGGCTTATCATCATCTTCGTAAAAGAGAAACCTGGTATTGTCTTGAGGGACTATTGTATTGTTCATCAGACCAAGCACCTCCAGAATGGTACTTTTTCCAATTCCCGATTCACCGACAATAAAGACCTTCTTGCCTTTCGGAAGAGTAAGATTGTGTATTTCAAGAACAATCTTAGAAACTCCTTCCCGGTAATTCCTGTCATACGAACATCTCAGATCAGCAATCTCAAATAATTTGTTCATCTGTCTAAAACTTTTTACTTGTCACTATGGAAGATCCTCTACAGGAAGCCAATAATATTTAAGGCCATTCACAGTATATGTGTACTTATATTGCTGCGCCTTAAGTCGCTGAAGTGCCTTATACTTACGATTGAAAGACTGAACGAGAGATAGATACTCAACGTTTGAAACAGCCTGAGGGTCAGCGATTTCCGCGATTGTATAATCACCTCTCAACGCACCGGCTGCCTCATTAAGACCAGAAATGATATTCATGACTTCGTTGATGCCGTATTGGTTGATTCTCTCATCAGTGATCGATGGGTCCATTGTCTGGACAAGAGACTTCATAGCATTTATATAAGGACGTCTGTCATTTCCCTGGGAAACGGTAGCACTGTTCACTTGTGCCAGACGCTCAATAAGGGTATTAAGCTCATCAGATGAGATGAATACCACTGACTTGAAGAAGGAACGGCCAGTCTTATGCTTCTTGTCTGTATAACCCTTGAAGGTCATCAGGGAATTAGCCTTCTTATATTCCTCGTATCTCTCAGCACCAAGCTTCCACTTAAGGAACTCCTCGTTAAGGTCGATACCCGTATCAATGTCACTTCTCTTGAATCCTCTGTTCTGCCATGTATTCATGAGATTTATCTGTGTCTGTACAGATTCAGAGCAATACATTATGGCTTCCTGCATCAGTTTGGAGAGCTTGCTAAGCTCGATCTGACGCACACCTGCCTGAGGCATATAATGTGAACCGATGAAGATATTGCTCTTTACATCATTTACAAGCGAATATCCGTCAGGAGTCTGCTTCATCTGGAGTTTTCCTGTCCAGTTTAGATTAGCATACTTGAGCCTAAGGCTCTCAACCATAATCTGCTGAAGCTGGTTATTAAAGAGGCCGAATGCATCCTCATCGCCCTTTCTTACCTGGAATCCCATCATATGGACATTCTTCTCCACAAGCTTTGCAACGATGTCACCCGACTTGTATTTCGAATCATCACGATCATTTCCGCAGTCGCCGACAACAAGCAGCAGATTGCTCTGCTGAGGGTCGAAACCAAGCTGATCAAGGGCGACATTGATACCCTCGTACATGGCCTCTTCAAGAGTCTTGTCTTTCGTATTGCTCTTGATGCCATATTTTCCACCGGAATCAAGCCACTCACCCAATTTAGGATTTTCGGCTCTAGTAAGAGCAAATTTCTCCGTAACGAATTCACCATCAGTGTAGTCACGATAAATCACAGCTCCTACCTTGACATTATACTTGTCATTGAAGAATTTCGCACCTTCCTTGATAGCTTCCTTTACAGCCGGATAGAAAGATTCCATAGATGATGTACCGTCGATAACCACACCGATATTGATGTTCGTCATCTGCTGAAGCTGCTCCTCAGAAAATCCAAGCGGACTTTCAACATCATCTGCCGCTCCTTCAACTACTGTAGGAGCACCGCCAGCTGTTCCGAATGTCGAACAGTTGTACTGATCCTCCGTACTTCCGTCAAGAATAGGGAAACGGAGCTGATCCTTGTTCATTCTATAAAGATGAGGATCATTACCGCCAGTGGCCTCTTTACGTTTGAAAGGTATCTGAGTCACACACTTGTCCTTGGTCATGTCATAGATATCTATAACGACACCTTCGTCGGCAAAATACTCGGCATCTCTCTTTTCCCAGGTCGGTTCCAGACAGGACCTCTGGTTCCACTCCACGTATGACTGTGTGGTAACCCATCCAAGAAGGACATTGTCAGAACGACCGTCCAGAGTATGGTTTCTCGCGAGCAAAGCAAGTTCACCCTCACGCTTCATGACAAAATAGAAATCCATATTTGTAGTAAGGAATTCACTTTTGCGCTTGTTGGCTGGGTTACGGTAAAGCTTTCCTGTCTCAACACCTGCAACTTCATCAAGATTGACACAAAGAAGGGCTTTATGATAGATATCCTTTTCATTCGCCGGACATGAGTGCCAGAGAAGAAGTCTTTTCATTGAAATCCATCCCTTACACTCCGCAAATTGAGAAATCATCGGATATGCAATGTCAGCCTGAGGTTCAGTATAGACCAAGGCATAACCGTTCTTTATCTGAGCGATTCTCAGACGATCGTTCAGATTGAGAGAGGAGAACTTTGCATCACCTCCAGGAGTCGTATATGTTACATTTTCATCCCGATCACTGTAAACGACCCAGAAGGTCTTGTTTCTTGGAGGCTTATTCTGTCCAAAATCTGAAGATCGTTCCAATTTCATGGCATCTGACTCACGAAGCACTACGGAAGACAGAAGGACATCAGGGTAGAAGACCTGACATTTATCAGGTAATGTTGTCTGTGCAGAAAGAGCACACACTCCTGCAATAGTCAAGGCTAAAATTAATCCTAATTTTTTCATATGTTCATTATTCTGTTATTTCGTTTAATACTGATAGAGCATGAAGTTCATATCCTTGCACAAATTCTTTGTACCGAACGGATACTTTTTATCCACTTGGAGACCATCTCCTGAAGCATGCCAGATCTGTGTTGACACATATCCCGGATATCGGTCAAACTCCATATTGAAGTAAAGCGATGCAATAAGTTCCTCATTATAAAGAAACTGCCAGAAATCCGGATTTATATACCAATAAAAAGTAGCCGATGTATATGTGGGATTTCCTTCTGAATCAATGAAGTCATATTGATTGATCAGATCCACTATATTCGCATAATCCACATCAGCATAGATCTCATGGGCTGGCTTGAGTCTGAGTTCTGAAATGATATTCTTGAAATCCTGACGGTTGTCTCCGTCCAGATTTATCTTGACAGTGATCGGCTCATCAAAGTTCGGCAGATAGAAGATTACCGCACAGTCATCATATCTGTCAGCAGTATTATATGCATCCTCCAATATCTCACAAAGGTCGTTTACAGGAGTAGTTCTATCATGTGCAATATAATAGAACTCAAAAGACTTAGTCTGTGCAAAACCAGCTACTGACAAAAGCAATGTAAATATCGAAACCGCTAATCTTCTCATGACTAATAATTTACTGTTATCACAAGTTTATTCATTCTGTTCTGCGAGTCGTATGTAATCTCATCGATGCTTACAGAGCTCCAGATTTCCATCATGACCTTCGCACATATTTCGTCAATCTTAGCTACATTTTCATCACCTGCATCAGCTCCATTGACCACCACCTTGAAAGAAGGTGCGATTCTATGACTGAATCCCTTAGGAGCTGCACTGTAATTCTTATTTACATTGATGATATTGTTCAGTTCTTCCTTGGTGATCTTCTGATACATCATGAGTTGAGGCTTCGCAAAACCCTTGACAGGAACAACCTCAGAAAATTCCTTCGTAGCTACATTCTGTGCCCGTAGATAATATGTTTCAGTTTCAAGTGCAGGGAGACTTTCGAAGTTGCCATAAAGGTCTTTCTTGACTTCCTGAGTACAAGCTTCATCAGCATACAGGATGTACATCAGCTGATCTTCACTTTCCACATATGCGCCAGCGGTAAAACTGAATGTTCCGTCATTTGCACGTTTAGGAGCGGTAATTCCATCCTCCAGAAGCACAGGAACTGTAGAAACTACAGGGAGAACAGGCTCTTCCACAACCTCAACACTACTTTTGTCAAAAACTTTTCCACCCAGAATATATCCACCTGCAGCAAATGCTACAAACACAAGGCATAACAATGCCGTTCTAACACCTTTTCCCATAACTACAACTTAAATTTTAAACCGGCAGAGAGCCAAATGGCACTGCGCTTGAATGAAACTCCACTTATCAAAGAATGCACTGCCACATCCTTGCTGCCATCAAATACGACAGGATATACATTTGATTGGCTTGAGGAACTTAAGTAAGGATTTGTATCTGACGAATAGGTCTGCAAAATACCATATTCATAACCACCTTTCAAAGAAAGATACAGTCTCCTTTTCAAGAGATTTATGTCAAGTCCAATATTCGCCATAAGACTCAGATCAAAGTCCAGGTCTTTAGAATACTTATTCGGCTCAACAAACTTATTCTGATTATTCAATACCGAATCATTCACCTTGACTGTATATGGAACAGTGTTTTCGGCACCGAGTGCATAATATGCCTTAGCGCCCAGATTCCATGAAAACATTGCGTGCTTTCCAAGCCTATGCTCAATTTCAAAATAGACAGGAACCATCAGATCTGTATATCTGACAGCTTCAGATGCATCAGATACAGTATACTTCCTGGTCTCGGTCTTATATAAAGGTGTATTGTCCGATGGCAGGTTACCATTTACGGCAGTATATTTATAATCGTATGACAGAGGTTGTGCAAGAGCCAGTTCCAGAGTGCTCATCGAAAGTGCTGCACCAAAATAGAATCCCATCTTTGAAGCACTTCCGACAGAGAAAGTAAAGCCCAGATCCACACCGAACTCCATCGCTTGTGATTTGTTTCCAATCTCGCTGTCCGATTCCTTGAATGTCACATCATACGCACCGAAAGGAGCCATTCCATAACGCAGTTTAAGACGGGTATTCAGTGGAATGAAATCATACTTTACTACATCGTAGTTAAAGCCTGTTCCGACAGTGTCTGTAACAACAATGACGTCAAAATCCTTAACTTGCGGTTCTGCATTCGGAAGTATGGCATACCCTGACTCATTGAACTCGAGCGGTTCTCCTCCTACAGTAAGTGTAGAGAAGTGTTTTTGCCAGTCAGTGTCATAATTATCCGTATCATCGATGATAAGGAAGCGTCCCTTAGGAAAGGTTTTTTCTGATGAAAGCTTACCATCAATGGACTCAATGAAACAGACATCACGATCTCTGTCATATATGACATTCATCGTCATAGTGAATTCCTTCAAGTAATAAGATGATACTGAAAACAGATATCCACCCTTATCTATATATGCAAGATCCTTGTTGAAAGTCACAGGAATACGCCATTTTCCGTCAGAGTAGCTCATGGTTCCCTTCTTTACATCCCGTATCACAATACTTGTATTAAGACTCTGTGAGGTAAGAAGAGACATATACTCCGAAACAGGGATCCTTGTCTGATATTGAGGAGAACCTATCATGTCGCAGAGGACAGGAGAGTTTTCGCTTTCAAACAGAGTACCCATATAATACACTGCATCTTCATCATACATAGATGCATAACTTTCAAAATCTTCTATAAGATCAAGTACTTTGGAATTTATGTATCTCCGTTCACTGTTCGTGATAGTCTGAGATCTCAAGACCATAGGCTGAAGAAGACATATCAATAATAGGGTTATGAATAGTCGCCTCATGTCATCAAATAATATAGTTCAATAAAAGACCTGCTGCCAGACCGGCAATGGCAACGGCAGCCCACACCCACGCAGCCAGAGGTTTTTCCGACGGCTGTGCCACCGGCTGAGGAGCATCTGCCGGATGAACAACAACCTGAGCCACTTCCTTCTGTACATCCTGTCGAGGCTCAACGAATGCTATTGTCTGCTTCATTGCGTTTGGAGCAGGAGTCTGTTCTTGAGACACCGGATTCTGAACGGAAGTTTCAACGGAAGAGACATCTTCCTTGACCCAAGTAACCTTTGGTGATGGATTGCCTTCCAGAATCTTGGCCGCGAAATCTGCAAGCTGCTGAGCAGTCGGACGATTCCAAGGTTCCTTCGCCATACATGCCTGACAGACCATATTCAAGGTATCCGAATATGTTTCAGGAAGATCGGGCATATCCGCACCTTGTTTAAGAAGACTGCCACCCATACCGCAGAAAGGCAGTTCATTAGTAACTAGCTCATAAACAGAAGCACCTAAAGACCATATGTCACTGGCCTTCACCGCATGATGCTGCTTGCTGAATCTTTCTGGTCCCATATATGAAATGGAACCTGCTGAATTAAGTGAATTTGCAGTCTTTCGAAGAGTTGCACGAAGCTGCTTGCTGATTCCGAAATCGGTGATGACAAAATCACCGTTCTTGTATATGAGAATATTATCCGGCTTGATATCCTGATGAATGATAGGAGGCTGCTTTGAATGCAGATATGCAAGGCCAGACGCTACGTCCCTTATGAAACGCCATACCTCATTTTCAGCCATCTGTCCTTGGAATTTTGTCACAGAACCATCGGGACAGAACGGCATTACCAGATAAGCCCTCTTATCATCAAGATTCACTCCCATATAGTTTGCATGAAGAAGATTGGAGTGATTCAGTTCAAACGAGATCTGAAACTCCTTCTTAAAGTCTTGAAGACCTTTTTCATCCATTGCCACATAAATCTTGACTGCAACTTCCAGTTCAGTTGCAACATCAGTCGCCTTCCAGACTTCACCATAGCTTCCGCTTCCGATAAAACGATCGAAGCGATAGCGTCCGTCAAGTAAATATCCCTCAGTGTATGTCATATTACAATGATATTGATTTCAGATTAAACTGTATATTGCCTGCTTCACCGATAGTAACTATATCTAACAGGAAAACGGCTGCCGCCAATATGAGAAGAACTGCTACAATCGCTATAATGACTTTGAGCATCCTACCGTTCTTCTTGCTTCTCTTTTTCTTTTCCATCTCGTCCGGCGAAAGTGTTTTTCCGCCAAAACTGTCTTCATCTTCTTTCATGCCCACACATTCAAACAATGCAATAGTCACATTGTCGTATCCGCCCGCCTCGAATGCGGCACTGAAAAGTGCCTGTCTGTATCCTTCAAGGCCAATATCCGGGCGCATGAGGATATCCAGAGTCTCATCATCTCTTACAAGGCCACACAAACCATCCGTACAGAGAAGTATGTAATCTCCTTCAGATATACGTTTGCAGACATAATCCGGCTTGGCCTTGGAAGCCGAATCACCTAAACTTCTTGTTATTATATTACTGTTGGGATGGTCAAAAGCCAACTCCGGATCAAGCTGTCCTGAATCGACAAGCTGCTGAACATAAGAATGATCCTTGGTAAGACGGCTAAGACCTGAGCTGCGGTTAAACGAATATGCTCTTGAGTCACCACACCATGCCACATGGGCTATGTTTCCGACAATCCACGCAACGACAATGGTTGTACCCATTCCAGAAGTTTCCGGATCCTCATGGACTCTTTTCTTTATGGCTACATCCGCATTTACGATGCATTCCTTAAGGAACGCTTCAACGTGATTGCTGCAATCATGAATCTTAGAAAAGTCCTTGACTTTCGAGAATGCCTCCTTTATATGGTTGACAGCTATTTCTGACGCAACTTCGCCTGCATTCATACCACCCATACCGTCAGCAACGACCATGACGCAACCATCCGCTCCCAATGAAAGGACTTCATTTGAACTTGACGGAACATACCAGTTATTCGGCTTGGTAAGATCCGGATTTACAATAAAATTGTCTTCATTGTTTGTACGAACCAATCCCACATTGGTCGCTACGGTCATTTTAAAGGAAATGTCAGACATATTAAAAGTTTTTTATTATGAATAGTATGGTGGCAGTATAGGCTGCCACCATACCAGATATTTAATAATCAAGGGTATTGATTAGTTAAGTTCCTGTCCCCACGTACTATATTCAGTACGTGTAGCCTCAATCACCTTTTCTCCCTTATATTCAGCCTCTGTCTGGGTTATTTTATTGTCAAGAACTCGTATTTCATGAGTGACAGAAGTTGATTTCTGCTTAGCCTGATCATTGAGAGACTTTATAATTACAAGGTGCTCCTTTACATCATAAAGTTCCTCTATAGTCTCACATGCAAGGTAGTGCTTCTCGGCCTGATCGATAAGATAGTTGAGAATCTCAATCTGATTTACCTTCGAAGCCTTGAGGAACTGCTTTGTAGAAGCGTCAGTAGTAATCTGATCGTATGAAAGATGCACGTCTTTACGCCACTGAGCTACTGCGCAAGATGAGAAAACGATAGCTGAAACAGCTATCACGATAACTGAAATAATCCTTTTCATAATAATGAACTTTAGTTGTTAATTAAAATTTCTTGAGTTTCGGTTTTTCCTGAGTATTACGATTGATGATGCTGTTGAGTGATGAAGACTTGGCATCTTCCGCCTTCTTTGCTTCTTCTGCTTTCTTCATTGCCTCTTGCTCAAGTTGTTTTTCCAGATCCTTAATCTTAGACTGAACCTCTTCGCTTGACTTTCCAGCTTCATCAACGGTTGCTTTCAATTCATTGCGAAGTGTATTTGCCTCTTCGATAAGAACGTCACGTTCAGCCTTTGCATCATTGAGTTTCTTCTGGATACGGGCACGCTCTGCTGCAGTCTGTTCCTGAGCTGCCTCAAGCTCAGCATTGAGAGTCTCTATGAGTTCATCGCTGACAGCAAGATTCTCCTGAACCTGATCAATCTGATTCTGCTTTTCAGCCATTTCTGCCTCGAACTTGTTAGCCTGATATATATTCCATCCAACAAGTCCACCGACTGCCAGAATGAGAACCACAGCCATAATCCAAAGCGCACGCTTGTATGGCTGAAGAGCCTGCTGACGGAAGAGGTTGAGACGTTCAGTCATTCCGATGCTGCTTACCAGACTCTGTTTGCCCTGAGGAACGATGAATCCCATAAGAGGACCCTTTGAAGAAAGACGGATCTCATCTCCTGAAGAAAGTACTCTTTCTCCCTGAACAGGCATTCCATTTACAAGTGTAGAGTTTGTCTGGGAAAGTGCGATGATTTTCCAATTCTCTCCCTCTTTGACGATAGCTGCATGACGGCGGCTCACTGTCTCAAATGACTCGTCAAAACGTACCTGGCAAGAAGAGTCACGTCCAAGTTCCACCTGGTCTACAATGATCTTCTGAGACTCTCCGGCATGGTGGTACACAGACTCTGTCTTGTGCTCCAGAATGTAATACTGGCGTCCAGAAGCATTGAATACGGCAGCCACTCCGGCTCCGACTGAACCAGCTACGGTTCTTTTGTAGTTTGCTTCCATAATAGTTGGTTTTAAGTATGTATTAATAAAGTTATTATAGTTCACATTTCAGCTTTATATCACCGATGGTAATGATATCTCCGTTATGCAATTTCCGACCATTCGCCCCTATTGAATCAGAGTTGACATAAGTTCCATTCATTGAATGCCTCCACTCCCTGCTGTCCATATCCCACTGGCCGTCACGAATCTGCCAACTGTCATCACCTGTCTGTTCTATCGTACAGTGTCTGCGAGACACATAAGATTCATCAAAATCAGCAACTACGATAGTGTTGACACGTTCCCTTCCCATAGTAAGGACTTTCCTGCCACTGGTCTTCACCAGTTCATCCAGAGAGTATTCCTTTCCATACTCCTTACCCTGCATTATTCTCAATAGATTCTTTCCGGAAGGGGAATCAGAAGCAGGAACATAGGTGGACACGGAACTATGCGAGCCCGATTGAACCGGAGCCTTTGCAGACTGAAACATCGGAGGTTCATAATAACTAGGCACCAGAGACATGGATGCTACGGCCGACTGTACTCTCAATTTGTGATCCGGAACCAAACACTGGGAGATGAGGTTAAACCACATATTTCCATTAGGAGCATCAAGCAGTTTCTGTTTATCCCAATCGCCAGCCTTGCCCCTCTTCTGGTAACGGACCAGGTCATTCTGATCTTCCAGCTTACCAAAGGGCAGAACACCGGTAATAAGCTGATACATCATGACGCCAAATGAATAAATGTCCGTGGTAGGAAGCACTGTACTGTTTCCTCTTGCAGGACAGACCTGCTCCGGCGGCATATATGCGTAAGTTCCGAAGATCTGCGTCGGCTTTCCGAAAATATTCTTTTCGGTCATTCTCTTATTTCTGTCTCCGCTTATACCGAAGTCCGTCAAGACAGCAGTTCCATCACTCTTGAAAAGAACATTCTCCGGTTTAAGGTCGCGATGAACCTTTCCATTTATATGAAGGTCATTCAGTCCGGTAAGGACATCCTTTGCAATACTTATCAGAGGAGCATTCCTGTTTCCTATGAATTTCGCAAGGTCACCTCCGTCACAGAACTCCATAACGATGAAAGGATTTCCCTTGAAGAAACCATAGTCCTTCGAATGTACAAGATTACGGCTCCTGATGCAGCTGGTCTTATACTCCATCTCGAAACGGCTCACAAGAGGCTGACGTATCGTAGAAGGAACATCCCAAAGCCTGAGAAGTTTCATAGCCCATACACTACCATCAATATCCTTTACCTTATATACCACACCGAAAGAGCCTTCCCCTAACACCTTTTCAACGGAGTAACGGGAAGCAACCAGATCACCGGGGTGACAATCGCACCTCTCCGGCACGATTGTAGAAGAATAAGAGGTATGGGCAGAATCCATCATTTCACAAAACGATATTTCTTTCCCAATATGACAACCTGTTCTCCAGGACGAAGCAGAATATCCGGTTCTCCCAAAGCATCAACAGGGATAAGCCTGCTGCAATCAGACTCATCATCAGAACAAAAAGAATCGATATCTGCAACTGTTGCCTTAAGGTCGCCGGATCCCACCTTGAGATCAGGAACGCCGCCAGCTCCGATAGGAACTGTCTGGGCTACAGAAAAGCCCTTGGCATCTTCTGCAACAGTTTCCATCAAATCCTCTTGCACCGGACACATGACAGTCTTTTGACCAAAAGATGATTCTGCCTGTGCTCCGACAGGAGCAGGCTTTCTTATGGTCGCACCGCAATTCGGACAATAATCAATATCGCCGGATACAGGATAGCAGCATTTAGGACATGAAATTGAATCCTCAGACGAGACAACATCGGAAACAGATTCATCCGCATCCACGACAGCAGCAGCCACAACTCTTTCTTCCACAGGTTGAGACATCTGTGATGAAGAAAATGCCACTGTAGCCGCTATAAAAGCATTTTTATTTGGCTTTGACGTTTCAGGAACCACCTCAACTTCCTGATCATCCACTTCATGGATCTGGTCGATTTGTTCGTCTTCTATTTCAAAAGAAGTATCTTCACACTTCTCGCAACAAGTAGCGGGATCGTGATTAAACCAACCGCAATTACAACATCTTTTCATAGTGATAGAATTACTAGGCAAATATACCCCCCCCTATGACTTTTCCAAATTTTTCTTAAATTTTCGTAGATGACTATAAATGATATAGGTATAACACACAAGTAGTCTCCACAATGATAAGTTGTGGAGACTACTTGTTCAAAGTGATGCAGGATAGAGCCAGAATGTACTATATAGAAAGTACGTTCAGGACGTTTATAAGCTCACGGTCAATAGGTTTCGCAATACGGATGGCTTTGTTGAAAGGAACATATACGATCTGGTCGTTCTTGACTCCGATCATTACATTGCGCTGTCCGTCCTTGAGGGCCTCTATCGCCGCCACTCCCATGCGGCTTGCAAGGATACGGTCGTTTGCCGTAGGGATTCCGCCTCGCTGAAGATGTCCAAGAATGGTCACTCGCGCTTCGAACTCGGGATATTCATGCACAAGACGGTCCGCATAATACTGTGCTCCGCCTGTACCGTCCTTCTTGCTCTCCGACACAAGGACGATCGAACTGTTCTTGCACTTGCGGACTCCACGGCCGATGAAGGTCGCCAGCTGGTCCACATCCGTCTGGTCCTCCGGTATGATCGCAGCCTCTGCACCGGTGGCGATCGCCGCATTCTGGGCGAGGAAGCCGGCATCACGTCCCATCACCTCTACGAAGAAGATACGGTTATGGGAGTTTGCGGTGTCACGGATCTTGTCAACGCACTCCATGATAGTGTTCAGGGCGGTATTGTAACCTATAGTGGTATCTGTTCCGTAAAGGTCGTTATCGATAGTTCCGGGAAGTCCTACGCACGGAATGTCGTGCTCTGATGCAATCGCCTGTGCTCCTGCAAGGGATCCGTTGCCGCCGATGACCACAAGGGCATCGATGCCATGAGCCTTCATGTTCTCATATGCCTTGGCACGACCGGCCTCATCCATGAATTCCTTGCTTCTGGCTGTACGAAGAATGGTTCCGCCACGGTTGATGGTTCCGCTGACGCTCTCCGAGGTAAAGTCCTTGATCTCATTGTTGATAAGACCTTCCCAACCTCTATATATGCCTTTCACCTTCCATCCGTTATAGATGGCTGCTCTTGTCACGGCTCTTATCGCCGCATTCATTCCCGGTGCGTCTCCTCCGGATGTCAGGACGCCGATTGTACTGATCTTTGCCATTTGTAATCGTTTTATGATAGACAAAGGTACAAAATCCATGAAAATATATGAATTTATTTGTACTTTTGTCAGATTATGAATATAGGTAACATTGAATTAGGTGACAAGCCGCTGTTTCTGGCTCCGATGGAGGATGTGACTGACGCATCCTTCCGTTTCATATGCAAGGAATTCGGAGCTGACATGATGTATACTGAGTTCATATCTTCAGACGGACTGATCCGCGACGCCAGGAAATCTCTGGAGAAACTTGTGACCTATGACTACGAGACACCTATAGGCATCCAGATATACGGCAACATTCCGGAGGCGATGGTGGATGCGGCAGTAATGGCGGAAAGGGCTGCAGAGATTGCAGGAGGACACGGTGCCGACCTTGTGGACATCAACTTCGGATGTCCTGTAAACAAGATTGCACGCAGAGGAGCAGGTTCGGGAATGATGCGTGAGCCGGACAAGATGGTGGAGATCACCCGTCAGGTGGTTGAAGCCGTGAAGCTTCCGGTGACAGTCAAGACACGTCTGGGATGGGACGAGGATTCGAAGATAATCGTGGAACTTGCGGAAAGGCTTCAGGATGTCGGCATCCAGGCCCTTACAATCCACGGACGCACCCGTTGCCAGATGTATACCGGCGAAGCCGACTGGACTCTCATCGGAAAGGTCAAGGAAAATCCACGCATGCATATACCTATAATAGGTAATGGCGACATAAATTCGCCGCAGAAGGCAAAGGAGTATTTCGACCGCTACGGTGTCGATGCCATAATGATCGGTCGTGCGACATACGGACACCCGTGGATATTCAAAGAAATAAAGCATTACCTTCAGACCGGAGAGATCCTTCCGCAGATGAGCGTGAACGACAGGGTGGCTCTTGCAAAGAGGCATCTTGCGAAATCGATAGAGATAAAGGGAGACCGCGTCGGAATCCTGGAAATGCGCAGGCATCTGTCATGCTATTTCAAGGGACTTCCGGACTTCAAGGAAACCAGATTGAAACTGGTTACATTGAACGACCCGGCAGAACTGTACGGAACCCTGGACTATATAGACGACAGATGGGGCAACACGGAAGCTCCCCCAGCCGGAAACGTGTACCACTTATAAAACAAGCTTAACCTATCATGAAAAAATTAATCATCCCCCTGTTATTTCTTTTATACGGATTTGCTGCGGAAGCCCAGAGACATTCTGCAGGAGGAGTCGTTGTCGATTCCGTGACAAACAAGCCTATGGAATATATTGCAGTCTATTTCGAGAAGACCTCAACAGGCTGTGTAACCAACTATAACGGTGAATTCTTCCTTACAGACGACTCCGGAAAAAACGTACTTGTCGTCGACGCTATCGGATACAAGACCAGACGGATAGTCCTTAGCTCCGCCAGAACATCAGATCTCAGGATAAAGATGCAGCCTGAATCGATAAGACTGGAAGGAGCTGTAGTCAAGCCAAAGAGAGAGAGATACAGAAAGAAGGAAAATCCTGCCGTAGAGCTTATCCGCAATGTGATCGCAAACAAAGGACAGAACAGGATAGAATCCAAGGACTATTTCAAAAGCGACTATCACGAGAAACTGACACTGTCCCTTGACGATTATACTCCGGATCTCGAGAAGAAAAAGAAGATGAATTTCGTCCGGGAGCATATCGATACATCGGAGATTACAGGAAAACCTATACTGACCTTTTCAATCAGGGAAAAGATCTGCGACTATTATTACAGGAAATCTCCTAAGGCAGAAAAGATGGTGCAGAAAGCCGGACGTCACATAGGTCTGGATGAGGAGCTTGACCGGAACGGCGGCCTCACCGCTACTCTTGACCAGCTGTTTACCGGTGTGGACATCTTCGACAACGAGATAGCCTTCATCGCAAACAGATTCGTATCTCCGATATCTTCCACACTGGCGACGTCCTATTATAAGTATTATATAATGGATACGGTCAAGGTGGAGGGGGTTCCATGCATAGACCTCGCCTTTGTTCCTTTCAACAGCCAGAGTTTCGGATTCACAGGAAGACTGTACATAACTACAGACGGCAAGTACTCGATAAAGAAGGTACAGCTGAACTTCCCTTCCAGCAGCAATATCAACTGGATAGACAAGCTTCGCATTGACCAGACATTCCAGCAGACGGAAGACGGTCTGTGGGCTTTGACAAGAGAAGACTCTTACGTAAACCTTACCCTCATGGAGGGAAGTCAGGGAATATTTGCACACCAGACAAGAAGCTTTGACAATTTCGTGGTTGACGAAAGTCTGGCGGACAATCCTGCATACAGGATAGATGGTCCTATAAAAGTTCTGCCTGAAGCTAAGATGCAGGACGATGAATATTGGAAAGCGAACCGTATCACCACCTTGAACAACAGGGAACTCGCCATAGAAAAGGTTACCCAGGACTTCAAGGAGAACACCAACATCACTTTCTGGACAAAGGCCATTGATATTTTTGTGTCAGAATGGATTCCTTCCGGAAAGTCGAAGGAAGTGTCGAAGTTTGATATCGGTCCTGTACTCAGCTTCCTGAGCTGGGACCATACGGAAGGATGGCGAGTGAGATTGGGAGGAATGACCACCGCCAATCTGAATGACAGATGGTTTGCGAACGGTTATCTTGCCTACGGATTCAAGGACCAGAAAATGAAGGGTAACATCGAACTTACACATAGTTTCAACAAGAAGGAGTATCATAAGAACGAAAAGCCTGTCAACAACCTGACCTTTTCTTATACTTACGACATCTTCAGTCCGGAAACAATCGGCGAACAGCATGATATCGTAACATCCTTCAAGACCAAAAGTGCAGTAAAGTATCAGTACATACAGAAAATCAAGCTGAATTACGAAAAACAGTGGATAAACAGCCTTCGCAGTAACTTGTGGCTGGAAAATGACACATACAATCCTGCCACAGAATATACGGCGGACGGACTTCCTGCCAACGGAACATTGTACTACCGTCTTCAGGGAGCGAAGGATCCGCTTGCATATATAAGGGACTTCAAGGTAACCGAATTCGGAGCAAGCTTGAGATGGGCTCCTGGAGAACGCGTGTTCAATGCCGTTTCACAAAGGGCCAACATCGACAAGGACACACCTATCTTCACCCTGACCCACAGAATAGGTACAGCAGGATATGACGGAGGAGAGTGGAACTTCGGCAAGACTGGAAACAGTTTCCTTTACAATTCAACACAGCTTGAAATATTCAAGAGATTCCGTATTTCCATAGCCGGATTCCTTGATGCAAAGGTTACAGCCGGCAAGGTATGGGATCAGGTCCCTTATAACCTGCTGATGATGCCGGCCTCGAACCAGTCTTTCTCGTACAGAAGAGAAACATTCCATACGATGAATGCTCTGGAGTTCGTGACTGACCAGTATGTCCAGGCCAACCTTACATGGCATATGAAAGGACTCTTCCTCAACAGAATTCCTCTACTGAAGAGGCTGAAGCTGAGAGAAATCGTATGTTACAACATAGCATACGGAAGCCTTACGGACAAGAATAATCCGGCACTTCATCCTCACAGGCTTTTTGAACTTCCTGAAGGAACAATGGCATTACAGGGAAACAAGCCATACATGGAGATCGGAGCCGGACTGGAAAACATATTCCAGTTGTTCAGAGTTGTATATTTCTATCGAATACCTACATATCCTCATCCTGAAAATGCGGATTTCCTCAGCAAATGGGGACGCCTCTGCATCGGAGTATATGCTGATTTCTAAACCCTATCTACAACAGCATGATTGACAAGATTTTACTTTTCCCATACTGGCTGATCCTTAAGATCAGACATTTCATGTATGACCATGGGCTTAAGAAAGTCCATAAGGCTGATGTTCCTACCATATGCGTGGGCAATATCACCGTAGGCGGAACTGGCAAGACTCCGCACACCGAAATGCTTCTGAGGACACTTATGCAGGATATGGACTGGGGAGCAAGAAACATTGCTGTCCTTTCCAGAGGATACAAGCGAAGAACAAAGGGATTCCAGCAGGTTGTTGCCGAAGGTACGGCAAAAGAGTTCGGAGACGAGCCTCTCCAGATAAAGAGGAAGTTCCCGTTCATAACCGTAGCAGTGGACAAGTCGCGTAAGGAAGGATGTGACTTCCTTTGCAATCCCGATCTCGTCCACACCTCAAAGAAGGCGAGAAGGTGTCTCCATAAGGATTTCCCGAAAGCGGACCTCATAATCCTTGATGACGCGTTCCAGCACAGGGCATTGAAGCCGACAGTATCCATTGTCCTCGTGGACTACAACCGCCCGACATTCAAGGACCACCTCATGCCTGTAGGAAAGCTGCGCGACCTGCCAGAACGTATAAAGGCGGCGGATATCATCATCGTATCGAAATGTCCCACCTATCTTGACGCATGGGAAAAAGGCAAATGGAAGGAGGCTCTTGGAGTAAGAAAAGACCAGCATCTATTCTTTACATCGATAGGATACGGCCAGTCCCAGGCAATATTCCCGGAAGGCGACCCACGTTATCTCTATACACAGAGACTGATCCTTTTCTCCGGAATCGCCAACGACAAGCCTTTGCGCAACTATCTCAGCGGAAATTATAAGATAGTCCGGCACTTCGACTTTCCAGACCACCACAAATTCACAAAGGCGGACATATCGTCCATAAACAGTGCAGCACGGGCCTTCCCTACCTCTGTAGTGATGACTACAGAAAAAGATTGCCAGAGAATCCGTGACTGCAAGAAGGTCCCTGACAATCTCAGGCAAAGGATGTTCTACGCTCCGATCCAGGTGAACTTCTTCTCTGAAGAGGAACAGGAGCTGTTTGCATCCACTCTTAACGGTTATCTGAAATAATCTCGTTCTGCGCCTCTACAGAGGCTTCATGAATGGCATTGAAGACATCTGTCATAAGTTTCTTTGACAGACCGTATTCTTCTCCCTTTTCGATTACTTTAGCGATAAGGGCATCCCACCTGGAAGCCTGCACGATTGCGATATTGTTGTTCTTCTTGTATTCTCCGATCTTCTGACTGACCTTCTGTCTCGAACCCAGTGCATAGATTATGTTCTCGTCAATCACATCTATCTTGGCTCGCAGCTGGTCTATGTTCTCTCTCCATTCCTGAGAATCTGAATCTGAATCCCTTACAACAATCTGATTGTGCAGCATATTCTTGAGTTGAGGCGGAGTCAGCTGCTGCTTTGCATCGCTGAGGGCAATCTCAGGCTTGAAGTGCGATTCGACCATAAGTCCCTCGAATCCAAGGTCCAGAGATCTCTGAGAAATCTCAAGAATATAGTCCCGGCTGCCGCCCAGATGGCTTGGGTCCACGAAGAAAGGCAGTTCCGGAAAACGGCTTCGCATCTCTATGGCTATATCCCAATGCGGATCATTACGATACCGTATCTTATCGAATGTCGAGAAGCCTCTGTGGATGACTCCTAGTTTCCTGACCCCTGCCCGGCTCAAGCGTTCCAGCGCGCCTATCCAGAGTTCAAGATCCGGATTGACAGGATTCTTGACAAGCACTGGTATGTCTGTACCCTTCAGAGCATCCGCAATTTCCTGCACCAGGAAAGGATTGGCTGTGGTACGAGCTCCTATCCAGACCATGTCGACCCCATGTTTCAGACATTCGCTCACATGCTTCTCACTCGCCACCTCGGTAGCTACCTTGAGTCCATATTCAGACTTCACTCTCTGAAGCCATTTCAAGCCCGGCACACCGATGCCCTCAAAGCATCCCGGATGGGTTCTTGGCTTCCAGATTCCTGCACGGAACACATTGATTCCCAATTCCTTGAGCCCCTTGGCCGTTTCCATCACCTGCTCTTCAGTCTCTGCGCTGCACGGACCTGCCACGACGCAAGGCTTAGGCAGCGTGAACATTCCCCATTCGCACAAAGGCACCAAATCCAGTTTCTTGTCACTCATAACAACTGTATTTAAATTAATTATCTGATTATTCTTCTTATCCTGTTGGCATCTTGGATGAGTTTTCTGACAGCATCCTCATCAGCATCTTCCATCGCCTTGCGGAACGCCTCCAGCTTGTCGGTATATGTCTCCATCACACGAAGGACATTCTCCCTGTTCTGCATAAGGATAGGCGTCCACATGTCCGCGCTGCTCTTGGCCAGACGCACCGTCGAGGAGAATCCTCCCGAAGCGAGGTCGAAGATATGCTTCTCGTCCTTTTCCTTCTCAAGCACCGTAAGCGCAAGGGCGAACGAGATCACATGTGAGAAATGGGACACATATGCGGTATGGACATCGTGGCTCGACGAGTTCATGTGAACCACCCTCATGTTCAATACTCCATATATTTCCTCGACCGTACGCACAGCGCCCGGAGATGATTCGCTGAAATCGCAGATTATGCATGCGCGTCCGTCGAAAAGGCCCGGCAGTGCAGCCCAGGGTCCGCTGTATTCCGTACCAGACATCGGATGAGAGGCGACATAGCATTTCCTCATCGGGTGATACTTCACCGCCTGGGCAAGGCTCTCCTTCGTCGAACAGACATCCATCAGCACCTTCGGACAACCTCCGTCCGGATATGTCTCCGCCATTATGTCCAGAACCTGGGGAACTATCTTCAGAGCCGCTCCCACCGGCACGGAAACGATTATGACATCACTTCTTCTGACACAGTCGTCAACAGTCGTGACCTCATCGACCAGCCCGATCCGTTCGGCTGCAGAAGCATTGACCGGGTCACTCTCCACACCGAGTATCTGCAAGGCATAGTCCTTCCTCTTCAGGTCTATCGCCATCGAACCGCCTATCAGTCCGAGTCCTATTATTCCTATATTCTTCATTTCTAAACCGCCGCTTCATATTCTCCAAGTATGTTCAGGTCGGTCATCAGAGGCTTTACCGCCGTCAGCGCCTGTTCATATCTTGTGTAATCTTCAAACTTGATGTCCACATAAAAGAAATACTGCCACTCCTGGCCAGGTATCGGCAGGGACTGAATCCTTGTCAGGTTCATGTCGTAGAACGAAAGTATCGTCAGCACATGAGTCAATGAGCCAGGCTTGTGAGGCAGGGTAAAGCACATCGAAGCCTTGTTTATCCTTGACCTGTCTACCTGAAGCGAATCGTCAAGAATCAGGAACCTGGTGAAGTTCTGCTTATATGTCTCTATGCTTTCCGAAATCACTTCAAGACCATATATCTCTGCCGCCAGATCAGATGCAATGGCACCTACTCCGGGAACGCCTTCTCTTGCAATATCCCTGGCACTTGTCGCCGTATCGGCATATTCCACAAGGCGGATCCATGGATAATCCGCGAAATACGGACGGGTCTGGTTTATGGCCATATAATGCGACCTCACTTCATGGATATCCTCTATCTTCTGTCCGGGAAGGGTCATAAGGTTCTGCTTTATCCTCAGGAAAACCTCACCCTTGATCTTGCGGTCGTACTTGCGCAGGAGCTCGAAGTTCGGAAGAAGTCCTCCTGAAACAGTATTCTCAATAGCCATGATCGCAGCATCAGCCTTACCTTCATCCATTCTTTTATACAGATCCTCAAACAAAACACACTCCACAACTTCCGGTCTCGGCATACCCTCTCTCTCGTAAAACATATATGCCGCCTGCTCGTGGAAACATCCCTTGATACCCTGAATCGCTATTCTTTTCATATATTCCCTTTCAAATGAAAATGCTGTCCGGATTTTTCCGGACAGCATGACATAAATCTATATTATTCGACACACAGCATCCGGTCCATCACCTTTTCTGGAAATAGAAATAATAAAAACCGAAGCTGTTAAATCGATAAGTTCCCATAACGGTCACAAATATAAATAATCTTTAGTTAATAGAAAAGATTTTTTCTGTCAAAGACTATACAGTCATCATTTCCTTCTCCTTTGCAGCCACGAGCTCATCAATCTTCTTTGTGAAAGCATCTGTCTCCTTCTGGACAAGCTGCTCGTACTCCTTCTGAAGGTCTTCAGGCATACCTTCCTTGTTAGCCTTCTTAAGAAGTTCGATAGCGTCACGACGCGCGTTACGGACGCTTACCTTCGCATTCTCGCCGGCTCCCTTCGCCTTCTTGAGAAGTTCACGGCGACGCTCCTCTGTAAGAGCTGGGACAGTACAGCGGATGCTCTCTCCGTTGTTCGAAGGTGTAAGACCTAGGTTTGCATCAATGATAGCCTTCTCGATAGGACCTATCATCTTCTTCTCCCATGGCTGGAGCATGAGGGTCTTCGCATCAGGAGTAGTCACGGAAGCGACCTGCGGGATAGGTGTAGGGCTGCCGTAATAATCAACCATCACATTGTTGAATACAAGCGGATTTGCCTTGCCTGCGCGATATGTCTTGAGGTCCTCGTCGAGGTGATTCACGGCATTGGACATCTTGTCCTTTGCACCTGCCAGAATTTCTTTAGCTCTTGTAATCATAGTATCAGTCTTTTAATAATTATTTTTCATTTCTTCTTTCGGGAGGCATCACCCAATGTTAAACATGTACCAGGGTTCCTACCTTCTCGCCTTTCACAAGCTTTGTAAGGTTGCCTTTCTGATTCATGTCGAAAACGATGATAGGCATGTTGCCTTCACGGCAAAGCGCGAAAGCTGTCTGGTCCATCACCTTGAGACGGTCCTCTATGGCCTTGTCGAAGCTGAGCTCGTCATACTTCACGGCGTTCGGATCCTTTTCAGGATCGGCGGTATATACGCCATCAACGCGCGTGCCCTTCAGAAGGGCATCGGCTCCGATCTCAAGGGCACGGAGAGCCGCACCTGAATCGGTTGTGAAATATGGATTTCCGGTACCTCCTGCAATCAGGGCGACTCCACCCTTCTCCATTACGGCAACAGCGTCATCCCTCATATAGTAACGCGCAACAGGCATCATCGGGGTCGCAGTGAAGACCTCAGCCTCAACTCCTGCACTTCTGATCGCCATTGCAAGACCAAGTGAGTTGATCACGGTCGCAAGCATTCCCATCTTGTCCCCGTTCACCCTGTCAAATCCTTTTCCTACGCCCTGAAGACCACGGAAAATGTTTCCTCCTCCTATCACGATCGAAACCTGCAGGCCGTTCTTCACAGCCTCGGCAACCTCTTCCGCATAAGCGGCAAGCCAGTTCTCATCAATACCTTTTCCGGCAGGACCTCCAAGGCTCTCGCCGCTCAATTTCAAAAGAACGCGTCTATATGCACTCATAATAGATAATGTTTCTGTTTTACAGCTAACAAAAGTATCGAATTATTATGAAACTTCCAAGAAAGAATATATCTTTGCATGGCTTTACGGCATATTCTGACTGATATTAACTAAAACAGATTATAAAACTATTATGGCACTTTCATCAATTACCAAGAAGCTTATCATGAGTATAAGCGGACTGTTCCTCATCGTGTTCCTCCTTCTGCACATGACAATCAACTTCTTCTCAGTGATTGACACATTGAAGGGAACAGACGGAGCCGCTGACGGTCTCTTCCAGGCAGGCTGCGATTTCATGGCGCTTCCTTTCGTAACAATCATGGTTCCTGTACTTGCTGCAGGCTTCCTCGTACACATCGTTTACGCCTTCATCCTTTCTTACGGAAACTACAAGGCACGTGGTGCAGAGCGCTATGCTGTAGCAAACAAGACCAAGGCTGAATCTTGGGCTGCAAAGAACATGCTTGTACTTGGAGTTATCGTTCTTGGAGTTGTCGCTTTCCACCTCAACCATTTCTGGGCTGACATGCAGCTCGCAGAATGGCAGGGACATCACGCTGCAAGTCCATATGACCTTCTCAATGCAACATTCGGCAGCTGGATCTGGGTTGCAGTCTACATCGTATGGTTCGTAGCCCTCGGCCTTCACCTCTGCCACGGTTTCTGGAGCGCATTCCAGAGCATGGGTCTGAGCAACAAGATCTGGGAAAAGAGACTTACCTATATCGGTTACTTCTTCGTGGCTGTAATCGTTCTCGGCTTCTCGGCAATTGCAATCAACGCTTGCCTCCACGCAAACGGCATTCTTGCATAGTCAGGCAGACACATTGATTTGAAATACAGAAAAGGTGACTTGTCAGTCTTATGACTGATCAGTCACCTTTTTCTGATATTGATACCGTTGTAAAGATCTTTACAAAAATGTAAAGTTTCTTTACAGTCACTCTTCACATATCTTCGTGGTAAATATCTGGACATCAACCACTTATCAACTTTGGCACAATCTTTATCAATGCAAGGCTGAAACTTTGTACGAGAAAATGAAAAGCTATTTAAGATTCCTATCGAGAAACAAGCTGTACACTGCCATCATGGGGGTGGGATTGAGCGTGTCGCTGGCTTTTGTCATAATCATGAGCTGCTATGTGTGGCAGCAATATTCTGTAGGAAGGCAGTATCCGGATTTTGAAAGAACATACTGTGCAGGATTCTCAAACTCCACATTCTCAAGTGTCCGGCTTAATCATATTGTCGAGAATCAGATTCCTGAAGTTGAAGACATATCATGTCTTTCAACTAATGAAGGTCTTATGGACCCGGATGATGACTTTTCAAATGACCTGTCAGGAGTCGTCGGATATCTGGCAATCAGCCTGAATTGGTTCGACATGTTCCCTGCCAGATTCTTAGCCGGAAACAAGGACGTACTGAACGATGTGAATAACGTGATCGTTACAGAAAGCATGGCTGCCAGGTTTGGTGGAGATGACTGTGTCGGCAAGACTTTCCATATAAGCAACACTCAATTCACGATAGGAGCCGTTATTGAAGATCCTGATGATTTGTCGCTCTTTACCGACACATACAGGATATACGTCAGTCTCGATCATCCGTACTTCGATTATCTTAAGGACATCAACAGCTACCAGGGGACAGCGGAAGGAGGCGCACTGACTTTCTTCAGACTAAAGGAAGGTGCCGACGTCAATGAGGTAAGACGAAAGGTCAATGAGATCAATGACTCATATCTTAACGAAGGCAACAGAGGAAAAGAACATTACAACTTCATCAGGCTGGACAAACTGTATCTGTCAGATGCAATGCACGGAGCCAACATGAAGCAAGGCAATAAAACCACTATGAGGGCCTTCGGCATAATCGTACTTTTCCTTTTGGTTTCGGCCATATTCAATTACATCAACCTCAATACTGCACTTGCCGGAAAGAGAAGCAAGGAGATGGCGACAAGGATGCTGCTGGGCGACAACAGATCCAAGGTCATGGGAAAATATATAAAGGAGTCAATGCTCATGACATTCTCATGCATGTGCTTCGCATTCCTGATTGCAAAGGCATGCCTTCCGTCGATCAATAATCTCATCAACTCTCCTGTTCCGATCAGTATCGGATTTGACCTTGCAAGCATCATCTTCTACATCACGATTCTGCTGACAGCTGGACTTGCATGCGCTATCATACCAGGAATCATATCATTCCGATTCAGTCCCATAAGCATTCTGAAGGGCAACTTCAGGCATAGCAGCAAGAGGACTTTCACAAAGATATTCATCATGCTGCAGAATACAATGGCGATTATAATCGTAGCTGTTTCATTGGTTATGAGTTCGCAGATAAAGCACATGATGGATATGCCGCTGAACGCAAATATAGATAACCTCTATCTATGTAACACCCATACATTCAGCCCTGATTTTGAGAAGAAGCTGGAAGAACTTCCTTATGTCAGCGACTATGGAAGGACCTACGGAAGACCAGGACAGAGCGCATCTACCAGCATTGTTCCGCTGGACGAATTCTATCACGACTATGTCTTTTTAGGTGCCATAAGTTGCGACACGACTGCCTTCAGGTTGTATGATTTCAAGGTAGTCAGAGATTATGGCAGGTCAGACAAGTCAGGAGTATGGCTCACAGAAAGCGCAGTAAAGGCTCTCAGCATTGATGTAGAGAATCCGATTCTTCCCCCACAGGTGGATCGTTATAATGAAGGACTGACCCTTGCAGGAATCATTGAGGACTTCGCGCTGCGTTCAGCCATAAACCTTGATAATGAGACACTTGGAGTGGTATATGTTTATCCTCGGCACCTTCCTCATGCAGGTAACTACATCGTCAGGATGTCCGAAATTACCAGGGACCATAAAAATGAGCTGTACGAAATCAGTGCAGAAAGAGCCAAAGAAACTTTCGGACCTAATGTGCTTGTCAATTCCGGTCTGCTGGAAGATCTGATCGGTGAAGAATATCAGCAGGTGAAGAATCAGTTGACCATGGTCAGCCTCTTCATGGTGATCGCGATCATGCTGGCTGTCCTCGGACAGATTGCGATGAGCACATACTTCGCAAAGGAAAATGAAAAGGAGATCGGAGTACGCAAGGTCTTCGGAGGCACAGTGCAGAGTGAAAGCCGGCGCAGCATCCGCGAATACATGATCTACTGCCTGATCGCCACCGTCATCGCCATACCTGTTGCAGTCTATATTGCAGGCAGATATCTGGAAGGATTTCAGTACCGCATGGACCAGAAAGCATGGATCTATATAGCGGCAGCACTCTCCATTTTCATCATATCCTTCCTCGCCGTCCTCTGGCAGACTCTCCGCGCCGCCAGGACCAACCCGGCTGAGGCGCTGAAGAAGGAGTAGGCATCATGCAACACCTCTAAACTTCCGGTTCGGCTTTCCTGCCTTTGAATAAGCCCATAAGGCCTTTGCCCATGGCTGTGGCAGTGCCGGCGAGAACACCAGGAATTGCTGCAAAGGCTTCCTTGAAGGCCCTGATGGAGACCTCACGACGCTTGCGTCCGGCGAGGGCATCAGGCCCCTCCATAAGGAATGTCTTTGTCACATAACCTATTCTCAGGGTAAGAAGGGCATTGACTGCACCTTGAACAGCAGATTCAGTAATGATTCCCGGTATCTTCAGATTTGCCATGGCACCGGCAAGGGTGGTCTCCCCTGCAAGGTCGGAAAGAACTTCAGAAGTGCAGTATGACACCAAGGTAGTGGTAAGGATATTTGCATATATGCGGAACAGCTGCGCCCTGGACGGACGGAATCCCGTTGCCAGAACAAGGTCTTCGATCTGCCTGTAGTTCATCACAAGTACCACAGTAGTGTCCACAAGGTTGTTCTGCGACACTGCCGTTACCATGAACACTGACTTCGCCCACTCCTTCATCCTGGCATTCACTCCCTGGATCCCCATCTCCTTGCTGCCGTTGAAACGTAGGGCGACTTCCCTGTCTATGACAGCCTTCAGCGCCTCAAGGTCATTGCCGCATGCTTCGACTTCAGCCTTCAGGGCCTGCTTATGTCCTGCTCGCACTTCTTCATCATCAATGTATCCGCAACCGGAGACCAGACGTTTTCCGAATGCGCGCAGCTTCCTGATGTCCGATGTTTCATCACCCAGACCCATGGCCGGAAATTCCGGTGCCGTATGGACTTTTATTATCGGAACGATGACAAATATCAGCACCAATATGAAGATCAGCGCATAGAATGCATATTCCGCATAGACGGTATGACAGATTTCGCCGAGCTTTTCGGCGACAGTTATCACGTTTCCCATCAGCAGGATGACCAGTACCCCGATGAAAACTCCGATTATGAGCAGAAGATTTCTTTTCATAATTACTTTATTGCCAGGGTCTTGCCGCGGAGCCATACAGCCACATCGTCCGGAAGAAGCGGCGTCAAGGTCCTGCATACCCATTCATTATATTCATTGAGCCAATCAAGCGCCTCCTTTCCGAGGATTTCCGGAATGACGGCAGACGTATCGAAATGGCAGCATGTGAGTGTCTCGAAGTCCAGCCAGTCACCGAACTCGCTCATCCCGGCTTCCCTGCACAGAATTATGTTCTCATGCCTTACTCCGTGCATTCCCTCCCTGTAAAGGGCCGGCTCGTTTGATGTCACCATGCCCGGAAGGAGCGGCTGAGGATTGTACTGGTACCTTATCGACTGCGGCCCTTCATGGACGCAGAGATAATATCCGACACCGTGTCCTGTTCCATGTCCGAAATTCCTCATCTTCTTCCATAGAGGCATTCTGGCGATGGAATCTATCTGGCAGCCTGCAGTTCCTCGTGGAAAAACAGCCATCGACAGATCGATCATACCTTTGAGAACAAGGGTGTAGTCCTCCTTTTCAAGGTCCGTGCAGTCACCCATCGGAACTGTTCTGGTTATGTCAGTCGTTCCTGTTAGATACTGTCCGCCTGAATCTACAAGATACAGACCGAAAGGACGGATAACAGCAGAACCTTCCTTCGGAGTGGAATAATGCGGCAGCGCACCTCCCGGACCGTAGGCGGAAATGTTCTCAAAGCTGTTGCCCCTGTATCCCGGTATCTGTGAGCGGAACCATGTCAGCTTTTCCGAAGCCTTCCACTCGTCGACTTCTCTTCCGGAAGCGACTTCCTTTTCAAGCCAGTGCAGGAAACACTCCATTGCTACTCCATCGTCGATATAGGTCTGGCGCAGGTTCTCTATTTCTGAAGAGGTCTTGACCGCCTTCTCAATAATTACAGGCGATGTGCCGCAGACAATCCTGTCAGCAGGGTATGAATCCAGAATATATGAATACAGATGATGATTCAGGGTAGAAGGATCTACAAAAAGGGTTACCGGAGACTGCTCATCGCTGAAGTCCGACAATCCGAAGAATACCGCATCATAGTCATCCACAACCACATCATCCATCTCCAGTTCGCTGAAGCTGTCCAATGTATCCGGATCATCCGTCACCGACTTCTTCACAAACCATCTGACACTATCCTGTGAAACAAGCAGATAAGATATCACCAAAGGGTTATACTCTATATCGCTTCCTCTTACATTCAGCATCCACGCAATCTCATCCAGAGAGGTAAGAAGAACGCGGTCAACACCCTCCAGAAGCATCCATTTCCTCAGCCATGATATCTTTTCCTCACGAAGTCTTCCTCCGAATGTCTCGACATCCAGGGTTGTTATCGGAGTCTGCGGAATCTGCGGACGTCCTTCCCAAAGTTCCTCCAACATATCGGGAACATCCACAACCAGTCCGCCCTCTCCAAGAGCTCCTGCGATCTCCTTCACGGCATCCACATTCCAGCAGAGACCGTCCACCGCGACAGTCCTGGCCTTGTCAGAAAGCCACTGCGGTATACTCACAGCTCCCGGGACTCTGGTCTTATGAAGTTCGACTCCTGTTCCTTCCAGCTGGGTCAGCGCCTGGATAAAATATCTTGAATCTGTCCACAGACCTGCATGGTCCTGTGTCACGACAAGGTCACCGGCCTCACCGGTAAATCCGCTGAGGAACCTGACCTGCTGCCATCTTGGTGCGGGATATTCGCTGCTGTGGGGATCCGATCCGCTTACAACGACCGCATCCCAGCCGTTCCTTTCCATCACGCCTCTCAGGGCGGCGATTCTTTCTGCGTAAATGTCAGCCATAAAAATAATATTTAAAAAAGACCGACGGCCATTCAACCTGTCGGTCTATGTCTTATCTTTTAATCAGAATTTATTCTGCACCTAATGACAGAGTTTCAAGATTTGACTGACGGAACATCCTTGAACGGCTGAGAGTCTCGACAGCATCCTTATCTTCATTTGTAGGCTCTCTGAAATCCTTGTACGTTGCAGGATATCCGGTCAATGAGATACTCTTCACTCTCTTTGACAGGAATCCTCGCTTGAGAGAAACATAATAATTAACTTCTACCAGCTCATCTGCATTACCATTCTCCTTAAGAGCCATATATATAGCATTCTTTACCAACTGTTTCTCGGATAACGATTTCGCATCTGTCTTTGTCGGAGTATACACATAACTAATCTTGTTTGCCGCCACATCCAGAGTCGCAACTGTAGTTGTTTCGATTGCAGGACTATATACAGTTGTTGACGATACTGCTGCCTTATGTACAGCACATGAAGAAAAGAGCAGAGCTAATGTTGCTAAAATCACGACCTTTTTCATGGTAAAATAAAATTAAATGGTTAGTGACTGCTAATTTAGTAACATTTAGCGAAAAATACTATCAATTATTCGGGAGAAATCATCCTCAGGGGACTCATGACGGGTAAAATCGCGACCCGTCATGAAAGGCGATGAGCCGTACAGTAGCTTCTGACCAGGTTACCCTCACATGACGGGCGTCAGAAATGCCCGTTGTGAGAACCGGATACATAAAAAAACGCTATATAAGAGATGAGACAATTGTATCCGAAACAAAGAATCTTTCTTCAGGGATACGGACGTTCGAACAGTATTCCGAATTGTCTGACCGGGACCGGACTGCGGTCAGGTTGCCTGTGGTAAGGGCATGAGAGAGAGCGGTGGGATCGCAGTGTTCACGCAGGAAGTCTTCAGATATACCGTCAGAAGTACGGAGGGCCAGCATTAGGCGCTCCAGGACCAGTTGTTCCTGATTCAGTTCCTCTTTCCCGACATGTCCCGTCGGATCTTCCAGATACCCATTCAGGTCCGCCTCATTCCACTGCCGCCTGTATCCCTCGGGGGCTGTCGGTAACACCGACTGGGGGGTAATAAAGCTATGCGCTCCCGGACCGAAGCCGACGTATGGAACATGGTGCCAGTAGGCGGAGTTATGCTTTGCTTCAAAGCCAGGGAGAGCAAAGTTGGATATCTCATAGTGACGGTAACCGGCATCACGCAGCGCCTGACAGAGCATCGAGTACTGACGCTCACAGAGTTCTTCCGATGCCTCTGCCCATTTCCCCCTCTCCACAAGTTTAGCAAGCATGCTTCCCGGCTCCACCGACAACTGGTATGATGAGATATGCTGCGGAAGACGTCCGGAAGGAGAAATCGACAAAGCCTTGTCCAACGTATCCTGCCACTGAATATCAGAAAGTTGAGGAAGGCCGAAAATCAGGTCTATGCTTATGTTCCCTACCCCCGAAGTTTCGAGAATCTCATAAGCCCTGCGTGCTGCCGCGGCGTCATGTCTGCGGTTCATGAACCCGAGGATATCGTCATCAAAGGACTGCACACCCATGCTTATCCGGTTCACTCCAAGCTTCAGCAGACCTTCCACATAATCCGGCCCCTTGTCTACTATGTCCTCCGGATTGACCTCTACCGTAAACTCCTCAAAAGGACCGCCATGCCCCAGCGACTTGAGTTCTTCCAGTATACGCTCATAGACATAAAGGGGCAGCACCGATGGGGTGCCGCCTCCTATGTATAATGTATTTACATCATCTGTGATCTCATCTGCACGAAGCCTGATCTCCTTGACCAGAGCATCGGCAAATCTCCTGAACATATCCTCCTGTTTTCTGACATCCTCCGCACTGCGGCATCTTCCGGCAACCTCCGAATAGAAGTCACAATATGTGCAGAAACTCCTGCAGAAAGGTATGTGGATATATATCACGACTATCGGAGCATCAGTTCTGCAGAACCGAGCAGAGTCTGCTCCGTATAAGCCTCAACGGTATAGATGCCCTTTACATACTCAGGAATCTCGTTGAGATAGATGCTGAGGTCCACCTCCTTGCCCTGATAGTCCACTTCTCGTGATGCAGAGCAGATCATAGGCTCTCCATTGACTTCGAATGTCCTCTGGGTGCTGTTTGTAAGGAGGATTCCGTCCGGACCCTTGACTCTGATATAAACTCTTACCGGACCCTTTGGAGCCAGGTCGTTCTCCACAAGGCTGAGTGATGTGAGAAGTCTCACTACCCTGCTGCTTCTGTCAGTTACCTTGTCGGAACCGTTATATGCCTCGATCTTGATTCCACGTGCCTTGATAACCGAACCTGCAGCAACCTGACCGGTAAGGTTCTCTACGGTCTTGTTCAGAGCCTCTTCCCTCTTCCTGCTCTCCGCAGCCTCACGACGTGCAGCAGCAGCATCTGCTGTAAGCTTCTTGTTGAGGGTGTTGAGCGAGTCGATCTGTACGATATAGCTCTTCATGATGCTTCGAAGGGTACCGAGCTCCTTTTCATACTGACGCATCTTGCTTCTGTTCGTCGCTTCGGTCTTCTTTATCCTCTCGATAAGCTGTGACACTTCCTCACGGGAAGAATCCAGCTGGGAGTTGATCGTATCATAGTCTGACGACAAGGAAGCATAGTCATTCTGCAGCTCGATCATCTGCGCTGTAAGTTCTTCCTTATCTATCGTAAGTTCATTCACAAGATTGGTCTTCTGATACCAGATGTATGCAAGGGCGCCAGCCAGCAGCACCGCCACAGCGATGAGGGCATACATGATTTTTTTCAGAGTGCTGTTTTCCATAATGATTTGATTTGAATGCAAAGATAGCAAAATATCGGATTTTTCGTATATTTGTGAAGGTGTTCACGGGTACACCGGAGTTTAACCAGCAAATTTGAAGCCATGAAATATCTGATCAGATCAGTCAAATACTTTTTCTATTTCGCGATCCTGACGACAGTCATAATACTCGCGCTTATCCTGATAGGAGCCGTAGAGGGCGGCATTGAAAACATTTTTGACGAAGGTTACGGCTCGATATGGAAGATCGCTGTCTTCTTTGCAATAGTGGCCGCCGTCTACCCTAGATTCGGATTCGTCACAAGAAGAATCGATACCGCAGACGACTGGGATACCGTAAAGAGGGCCGCAAGAACATATTTCTGCGAAAGACCTTTCAAGGTTGAATCTGAAACAGAGGATGCCGTCACATTCCGCCGCAGGTCACCTGCCGGAAGGCTTGCAAAGATGTGCGAAGACCGCATAACCCTCGCCAGGACTGACGAAGGCTACACAATGGAAGGCTTGAGAAAGGATGTCTTCCTCTATTCGACTGGATTGGAAAGCATCTTGGCCGCTTCCGACAAGGCTGAATAGAAATCCTCGCCGAAATAACGCTCGATAGGTTCGCGGAGGAACTCGAACACGCGGATCTTTTCCTTTTTGCCCTTAGCGAATGCATCCTGACAGATATGCCATCTGTGCAGGTTCAGGGCACGCATCCCGTTCCGGAACGTAGTTATACGGATCGGATAGAGCCAGCATGAGATAGGTTTACGGAAGTCCCCCTTGCCCTGGAACCAGCACCTTTCCATCGAACAGAAGCAGTTACCTTCTTCGTCAAAAAGGGTATATGCACATTCTTCGCTTCCCGGCACAAGAGGTGTCACCATATCCCCGTCCATGTCAATCTCATAGAATCCTTTGTCCGACACGGCCGTGCGTCCTGCTTCGGACATTAAAGGCGAAAATATGTGATAGTTCTTCTCTATCGCCTCCGCTTCGCACTCCTCCATCGGTGCTCCGCTGTCCCCTATGATGCAGCAGCAGCCCTTGCACTTCTCATAGTCACATGCAAAATATTCGGTCAGAACCTCCTCCGACACGAGACAATCATCTATCTCTATAATGGTTCCGTGGTACATAACTATCTTTTGCTTACTATATATTCTACTCTTGTTCCGTCATTGATGCTAGAAAGTATGGCCCTGACCTTGTCCACTGTCACAGACTTTATATGGCCATCATGATTTGTCGTGAAATCCTTACCTGCAATATGCCTTCTCGATATCACATTGAGCCAATAGAAAGGTACCTTCATCTCCTGGTCCAGACCAGCCTTCATCCTTGCCTTGAACGCCTCCACATCCTCCTTGCCGAACTCCACGCCACCTGCCCCGGAAAGCACGGAACGCACTATTGCGAGGGTTTCTATCGGTGCAGAATTGACAACATCCGAGGCAAACCCGTCCGGAGAAATCTCATTGAGGGAAATGTGCAAGTTCATCCTTTCGTTCGGATATATCCTGCACTCGTGAGAAAGCTCCATATACATTCCTGAATCTATCAGCGCCTCCGAAAGCATCTTCTTCAGCACCAATGTAGCGACTTCGGCAGCCATGAAATTGTCTGCCGTCAATGTCATAGGAACAGACAGCGCTATATCCACGCTGTTCCTGTCGCCTTCAACAGTATAAGTAGACCATCCTGAAGCCGGCTGATAACGCACCAGAGGTCTTCTGAACGCCCTGTCCGTAACCATGAAACCGGCCACATAAGGAGTTATCTTCTTCTTGAGCATATCAGGATCCACATCTCCCAGGAGAATCAGCACCCCGTCGTTGGCCCTTCTGAACATTTCTTCATAGAAGGCCCCGGCCTTTCCTGCCAGATCGGGAGATATCCTGTCAAGCATCTTGTATGAGACATGCCTGTAGTCGGGACACATTATGTCGTTGACCTTTGCGGTCATCTCCGATTTCGTGCCTTTCCTCATCATATGACGTAACGGTTCGCAAGACTCATAATATCTCGCTGCATCTTCATCCATCTCCCAGCAGTTCACGGAAGTCAGCAAGGCTGTAAGCATGAAGTCAACGTCATCCTCTTCTGACGAACCGCTGATCATAGTAGCGTTAAGACCCGTGTACACGTTCAGGGACATTCCCTTCAGTGCCAGATCTGCAATGAACTCTTCTGCAGGACGGTCAAAGATCCTTCCCAGCATATAATAATCGGAAACATATCCTCCCTCACCTTTCTTCAGATCCTCGATTGAACTGAAACCTCCGTTCAGAGCCAGTGCATAATGGAGCCTTCCTCCTGTCGGCATACGGCGATACACAACCTTGAATCCATTGGAGAATGTCCATTCCAATCCCTTGGACATATGGTCTGTCTTTTCCGACTTAAGCTTGACCTTTGGTCCGGCATAGACAAAATAAGGATAGTCCCCAACCACTTCGGCCTCTGCCGGAAGGACAGAACCATCTGCAGCATCCCAGGAACGGACGAATATTGCCCTTGCCGAATCCGACGGCATCGGATGCGAATATGCAACCTCCAGATTCTTTTCAGGATCGAGCAACGCAGAAGATATGCTGTTGAAGAGACGGAATTCAGTAGAGTCCGCGAGAACACGTCCCGCCAGGAAATCCACCCTTGTCTGCATGGTCGAAAGGCTTCCGTTATAGACAAAAGCGGCTATGCATCTGTCGATATAATCTGAATTGGCGGCTGTAGATACAAATGCCGTCTCCCTGGCCCGATCCATGCAGATCCGCTTAACCCTGACAAGGTCACGGACATCGGTCTTTCCTGCATCTATGCTTCCCATGACTCCGGAAACCACCTTCAGCGCGTCAGGAAAATCCTTTTCGGCAACAGAAACACTTACGGAAAACTCTTCATCTCCGGAAGACTGAAGACTGGTCCTGTATCCGCAAGAAATGTCCGCAACAGGTATATCAGACTTGCGCAGCCCATCTGATATATATTCCTCGGCAACCATTCCCAACTCGGCAAGAAAGAGTTCATATATGGCAGGCTGGACCGTGTTCATGTACTCCCTCGGAGTTCTTGCCGACTTCCATACAGCAGTGAACGTGGATATACCCTCATAGGACGCAGGAAGATTGACATACAGGGCGCTATCCCTTTCCTCCCAGACATATTCCTTTCTGGGAGAAGATGCAAAGGACGGGGTCATGTAAGACATCATCTTGAGCTTGTCCGCAACAGATGCGGCATCGATGTCGCCGGCAACGAACACCGCCTGTTCTGAAGGAGCATACCATTTCTTAAGGAACGGGTCACTGCTATCGCTGATCCTGTCCACCATATCAAGAATGACCAGCAAAGCCGAATCAAGGACTTCCGGACCGGAAAGAAGAACATCATTGAAACGGAATTCCGTCGTATTGTCGGTAACCTTGACAAATCCGTCTCTTCCGGGAGTCACTCCATGAGAGGTAAAGAATTCCTGGACAGATCCGCCTCCGCAACGCGGAAGAGCGGTAAGGGCATCTCTCGCTACTGAAACGGCCGTGTAAGATGAAGTATCCGCTATGTTTTCTGTCCCCGTCTTCTGGACCAAAGCAAAATCAGCCACTCCCTTTATCACAGGATTGGACACTAAATAATAACTTGTACCATTGGGAAGGACGCCTGTCTTCACAGCCTTGTCCGGAGACAGGACAGGAAGATCCTGAGCAGGCATGATTATTGAGGATAATAACCAGACCACAATCAGAAGTATTCGTTTATTGCAAGTTTTAATCATAAAAAACATATCATTTGCAAAAATACGACTTTTTTTTCCTACTTTTGCATCCTATGTCACTTTAAAGCAATTAATTATTAAAACCACAATATCATTATGAAGAAGATTTTCCTTTTGTTCGTCACTGTCGCAATGTCGGCAGGAATGGTGTTCGCTCAGGACATCAATCAGGCAACCGAAAATTACAACAATGGTGCTATGGAACTTCAGATGGGCAACAATGATGCAGCTATCGGATACTTCCAGGCAGCTCTTGAAATGGCAGAGGCTCTCGGAGAAGAGGGTGCTGAAGTTGCAACTAACTGCCGTAACATCATCCCTGCAGTATACCTTGCATCAGCTAAGGAAATGATCAAGGCTGAGCAGTATGACTCTGCTGTAGAGCAGCTTAAGAAGGCTATCGAGGCCGCAGGCAAGTACGAAACTCCTGAAGTAGCTGACGACGCAAACGGACTCATGCCTCAGGTATATGTTTCAAAGGGTAACGGCTTCCTTACAGCGAAGAGCTTCCCTGAAGCTGAAGCTGCATACAAGCAGGCTCTCGAGATTGACCCTACAAACGGCATGGCATATTTCCGTCTCGGACAGACTCTCCAGCAGCAGAACAAGACAGAAGAGGCAGAGGCCGCTTATGTTCAGGCTGCCGCTAACGGTCAGGAGAAGAACGCAAACAAGCAGCTCTCAAACATGTACGTGAAGCTCGCACAGGCTGCAAGCAAGGCAAAGAAATATCAGGAGACTATCGACTATGCAGCGAAGTCCAACCAGTATCTTGAGAATGCAAACGCATACCGTTTCGCTGCAAGCGCTTCTCAGCAGCTCGGCAAGAACGCTGACTGTATCGCAAACTACGAGAAGTATCTCGAGCTCAGCCCTAACGCAAAGGATGCAGCTGGCGTGAAGTTCACTATCGCAGCTCTCTATCAGCAGGCTGGTGACAAGGCGAAGGCAAAGGAGTACTATCAGGCAGTGTCAACTGACCCTCAGTTCGGTGCTTCAGCTCAGGAGCAGTTAAAGACTCTCTAATCCCTGATGAAACAGCTTGAACTGCTTGCTCCGGCAAGAGACTTACAGATCGGCATCGCAGCTATCGACTGCGGTGCCGATGCTGTGTATATAGCCGGACCGCAGTTCGGAGCACGTCAGGCTGCAGGAAATTCAGTTGAGGACATACGGGACTTATGCTCCTATGCGCATAAGTTCGGAGCGCGCATATTCGTCACCCTCAACACAATACTGTATGACAACGAACTGGAACAGGCATACAGACAGATACTGGCAGTTCAGGAAGCAGGAGCAGACGCCATCATAGTGCAGGACATGGCTGTACTGGAAATGACCTGCAACGGCATCGGCAGTCTGAAGGAGGAGATACGCATCCCCCTCCACGCATCCACGCAATGTGCCATCAGGACTCCAGAACAGGCAGCCTTTCTTGAAAGTCTGGGATTCTCGCGCCTGATTCTCGAACGGGAACTTTCTCTGGATCAGATACGCACCATACGCAAAGCCGTCACATGTGAACTTGAATTCTTTGTACACGGCGCCCTGTGCGTATGTTACAGCGGACAGTGCTATCTTTCAGAAAAGATAGCCGGACGCAGCGCCAACAGGGGAGCCTGCATCCAGGCATGCCGTTCACGCTACGACCTCATCGATGCTTCCGGGAAGGTTCTGGTCAAGGACAAGGCGCTGCTTTCCCTCAAGGACTATAACCTTCGGAACAGACTTGAAGAGCTTGCTGAAGCAGGAATCACATCATTCAAGATAGAAGGAAGACTCAAGAACATTTCCTATGTCAGGAATGTGGTCAGGGACTACTCCATCGCTCTGGACAATCTTGTCAGCGGACATCCATGTCTATATGAAAGGGGATCATACGGGACTGTCAGCGGAGGTTTCACACCGGACACGGCAAAGACATTCAACCGAGGCTACACAGAGCTTTTCCTTGACGGGAAACGAGGGAAATGGGCATCAATGGATGCGGCAAAGTCCATGGGTGAGGAAATCGGAACAGTCGTCAGTCTGAACGGGAACAAGTCTGCACTTACAATACGCCCGTCACACAAAGGTCCGGTATTGAACAATGGCGACGGGTTTTCGTTCGTGTCAAGAAACGGAGACGTCTGCGGATTCAGAGGCGATGTTTGCGAAGGCCTTTCAATAAGATGCAAGAGCATCCCTGAAATCTACACAGGAGCCGTAATATACAGAAACATCAATGCGGCATTTGAAAAGGAACTTGAAAGGAATTCATGCGTCAGGATGCTTTCAGTCGACGTAAATCTTTATTTCAGTCGCAACGTTGCTGAATGGACCGTCACCGCAAATGCTGAAAGCGAAGACGGACGCAGTACATCATGCAGATACAACGCCGGAGACCAGGAGGCCAACAACCGGGGCAGGATGTTGGAAATGGTAAAGGCACAGATAGGCAAGAACACCGGACACTATTCATTCCGTGTTGATGCAGTCTCTGCAACAGAAAGCCTTCCATTCATGAGCGCATCATTCCTCAACTCCATAAGAAGAGATCTTGCCGAGAGACTTGATGCCATGCCATGCGGTAAAAAAGATCTTCTCCTGAGGGATGTCATGACTGTAGGCAAAAACGTATGTATATTCCCCCAGAAGAAGACCAGTTACAAAAACAACATATCAAACCGGTTATCCGAAACCGTTTATCTGTCATGCGGACTGAAGTCCACGGAGCCGGCCTATGAGTTAAGCCATATCAGCGAGGCGGAACTCATGCGGACAAAATATTGCGTGAGATACGAACTCGGGATGTGCCCGAAACATCACGGATGCAAGACTCCGGGACCTTTATATCTTATGAACAACGGACAGAAGTTCGTCCTCAACTTCGACTGCCGTAACTGCGAGATGACACTTTCCGAAGCCTAGTGCTCGATTATTTCGAAAGTAAGGTCAACATCTCCGAAAGGCCAGGACTCACCGTCACATCTGTCAAACCAGTCGTAAGCAAGTTTTCCTCTCCACACCACATCATCCCTGACATTCAGAGGCAAAGTAATTTCCACACCATAGCTCTTTCCGGCTACAAAGACCTTTGCCTTGCTGGTCCATTCGGTCTGCGTTCCTCCGTCATCTTCCGTTATCATGAAGGCGCAGGCATCTGCCGCCTCAGACCAGTCAGACATCAATATGGCATTGAAATTCTGTGGCTTACCTACCTGATTACGCTTGACGACGATCATGAAATCCGTGATCATCGGACTGTACAGCCTAAGTTCAGCTTCCGTAGTAGCGGTAAAATCCTCCATATACCCGATCTTTACGAAGAATTCAGATGCGCCGGCAAACCATGAGTCGTAATTCCGTTTCATCGTGAAATCCCTTAGGATCAGCGTCTTCAGTCCCGATTTAACCGATGGCGCACAGCAAGAGGACCTTGACGGATTGACAATGATGGCACCGCCTCCTTCACCCCATTCAGGATCTTCCCTTCTCAACATCTCCAGGGAGGTGAAACCGGCATCGTCGTTTCTGTTCACTACCCATACCGGCGCCTCCATCGCCATCTCCTCATCTACCACAATCTCTTCCACATGGCGGGAACCATCATCTTCAATCATCATTCTATAACCCATATTCACAGAAGAACCGTCCTCCGGATCGAATGTGATCACAGGCATTGTCTTACCATCCCATTCGTCTGAAAACGGCCAGTATATCTGCACATCAGAATCTGTCAGCGCCTGCAGGAAACTATCCGGATCCATCGACAAGGCTTTGGTTGCAGACATCGACCTTACCTGTTCCTCTATCAGCTCATGCAAAGGTTTCTCATATGATCTTCCCGATTTCACTTCATTGTCACCGACTCCGGCACCAGGTGTTTCAAAAAGATGCTTCATCGTATATTCCTCATCATAGCCGTTTTCGGAAGACGAGGTGACCGCATCGTGCACTTCGGTCATCTGGGAAGTATGCAAAGGGACCATAGACAGGATCTCGGCAACTTCATCAAGACATACGGAAACCTTCTCTTCCTCCCCATCCAGAAATCCCTTGGATTCATCATAAGTCATCTCACATGAAACTGCAATAACTAATGAGGCTAACGTTGTAATCATTGAACTTTTCATATCTTTCTTTTTGATGATGCAAAGTTCTGAAGTAATAGCCGCATACCGAAAAAGTATGCGGCTAATTTAAAAAATCGCGATCCCAGATACCTGAAAGCACGATTTCATCTCTTAAATTTGTTCGATTTTTATAAAAAATCAGACAAATTGTTCCACATTTTGTTCCACGCAGGCACGCCTAGCGACGGAAAGACACGAAGCGGTCGCGGTCCGAAAGGTCACGGATAATTCCGACAGAGCGGAATCCGGCGTCTATATAGATCTGGGCGGTTTCGGAACCGAGGGCCTCATTGATTTCGACTATACAATAGCCATCGGGGTTGAGAAGGGCCTTGGCCCACTGCGAAATGGCACGATAGAAGACAAGAGGATCATCGTCAGACACAAAGAGCGCAAGATGCGGTTCGTGATCCAGGACATTCCGTCGCATCAGGGCCTTTTCCTTATCCATCACATACGGCGGATTGCTGACGATGATATCGTACTGCTGCGCACGAGAAGGTCCGGCAAGAACGTCTGCCTTCATGAATTTCGGTGCAAATGTTCCTGTCTGTGCAATCTCTTCTGCGAAATTCTGGGAAGAAGCCACCGTCAGTGCTCCGTCAGAGATATCCACCGCAGTCACCTCCGCACCCGGCATTTCCAGAGCCAGAGTCCATGCTATGCATCCGCTTCCTGTGCAGAGATCCAGAATCCTGACGGATTCATGGCTCTGCAAGTATTTCCTGATGACTTCCCGGCAGAGAAGTTCGGTTTCAGGACGTGGAATGAGGACATCGGGAGTAACTCTGAACTGACGTCCGTAGAAATCGGCAAGTCCTGTCACATATTGGAGAGGCTCGCCGGCAGCCATACGTTCAAAGGCTACCAGGGCACCGGCAACCGCCGTATCTGACACCTCATAAAGAGGTTCTACAATATGCGTATGACGCTTCGTGCCGAGATGATGCTCAAGAAAAGCATAGACCATCTCCTTCGCCTCCCCCTCCGGGTACAGCGCAGAAATGGTCTCGACTCCTTTCTTTATAAAATCTCTTAAAAGCATTCACATCACATGTTGTCAGACTGACAGACTACTAAGAATTGTTTATGATGGTAGTAAGGAAATCAGTCATGGAAAGACCGGCAGCACGTACCATCTGCGGCACAAGCGAAGCCGATGTCATGCCCGGAATCGTATTGACCTCGAGGAAGTACAGACCATCATCCGAAGCGATGTAGTCCACACGCACAAGACCGGCACAGCCGAGGTGGGCATATATCTTCTTCGACACCTCCTGTATCTCATCACGAAGGGCATCCGGAATCTGCGCAGGACAGACCTCACGGCTATGACCGTTGTATTTCGCTTCATAGTCGAAGAACTCGTTCTCCGTGATGATCTCGATCACAGGCAGAGCGACATTCTCCTTGCCGTTGAAATACACTGCGCATGTAAGTTCACGACCCACGATCGCACCTTCTGCCATAACTGTCTTTCCCTCTGCAAAAGCAGCCTCCACCGCAGCATCAAAATCCTCAATCCTCTTGACCTTGGTCACACCGAAGCTGCTTCCTCCGTCAGTCGGCTTCACGAACATCGGAAGTCCAAGCCTTTCCACAGCCTTCTGTGCAAGACCTTCAAGCGGCTCACCTTTTCTGATGAAAACATCATCCGCACATTTCACGAAATCAACATCCTTCAGATAGCTCTTGCATGAGAACTTGTCAAAGGTGATTGCAGCAACGAACGCATCGCATCCGCTGTGCGGAACTCCTATCATCTCAAGATATCCCTGCATGAGACCGTTCTCTCCCGGAGTTCCATGCTGCATTATATATGCATAGTCGAACTTGACCTTCCTTCCGTCAAGAAGAACAGAAAAATCCGACTTGTCGACCGTGGGACGCCCGTTTTCGGGAATCACAATCCTTTCACCGGAACCTCTGCGGTATGCCACAAGAGACCACTCTCCGTAACGGGCAAACACTTCATACACATCATATTTACCACCATCTACCTGAGACGCGGTAAACTCACCGCTACGCACCGAAACCTCCCATTCGGAAGAATCGCTGCCATATATCACCACTACTGACTTTATCACTGTGTTCTTATTCATAGAAATAATCTTCTTCTTCCTCGGCACTTACAACTGCATCGGCATCGCTTCCGTCACAATTGAGATTAAGTTCGATTCCCATAGGCTTGACGAAACGGTCCGTCTCATACACACCGAGCGTACCGTCCTGAAGAACCTTCTGCATGAATATGCCCCAGATAGGAAGCGCCATATTCGATCCGCCTCCGAGCGAAAGCGATTCGAAATGTACCTGACGGTCCTCGGCACCGACCCATATGCCGGCTGTAAGCGAAGGGGTATAGCCGATGAACCAGCCGTCCGACTGATCGTTCGTGGTACCTGTCTTTCCTGCGATCTCGCCTTTAAGGCCATACTTCGTCCTCAGACGCACACCGGTTCCGCTGTTGACGACTCCCTGCATCAGGTTAGCCATCAGATATGCAGTATAGTCGCTTATGGCTTCCTTCTTCCTGTTGTTGAATTCGCCGAGAACATTGCCCATGCTGTCCTCGATCCTTGTCACGAAAATCGGTTCGACATATACTCCCTTGGAAGGGAAGGTATTGTATGCCGCCACCATCTCGTAGACCGATATGTCGGCCGAGCCGACACATAGAGGGTTCACAGCATCCAGATAACATCCGACACCCATCTTTCTCATCATCTCGACCATTGCCTCCGGACCATACTGCTTCATCAGATACGCAGATATATTGTTTGAACTCTTTGTAAGTCCCCACTTGAGAGTCACTGTCTGCCCGATCCATTCATCGGCATCCGTACTCTTCGGAGTCCATGTAGTGTCTCCGACCATGAAGGTCTGCGGAACGTTCACGACCTTGTCGCACGGGCTCATGCCCTCCTGCATGGCAAGGGTATATAGGAAAGGCTTGATCGTAGAGCCTACCTGACGTTTTCCCTGACGCACATTGTCATACTTGAAGTACCTGTAGTTAGGACCGCCGACATATGCCTTGACATGACCTGTATTAGGTTCTATTGCCATGAATGCCGCACGGAGATGACCTTTATAATACTTGATCGAATCGTCTGGAGTCATCACTGTATCGATGTATCCCTGCTTGTTCCAGGAGAAGAGGCGCATCTTGACCGGCTCTGAGAAACTCTTCACAATATCCTTTTCAGAAGATCCGTTCTCCTTCATGATACGATAGCGGTCGCTCCACCTGCGGGCCTGCCTCATAAGCATGTCAATCTGTTCCTGACTCACATCGCTGGCAAACGGTTTCTTGCGGTTCCATCTGACATGTCTGTCAAACGTCTTCTGAAGGTCCTTTCCAAGATGTTCGGCAACCGCCTCTTCCGCGTATTGCTGCATCTTGTAGTTGATGGTGGTGTATATCTTGAGACCGTCCCTGTCAAGGTTGTACTTCGAACCGTCGGCTTTCGTGTTCTTGTTCAGCCAGCCGTACAGTCCGTTGTCAGCCCAGAGAAGAGAGTCCACCACATAATCCTCATACTGGCTGTACGACGAACGCTTAGGTTCCTTGGCGTTCATTGTACGGCGGAGCATATCCCTGAAGTATGGTCCGATGCCGGCATTATGGTCCTGCACCTGATAAGAAAGGGTTATCGGAATCTGCTGGATCGAATCACGTTCCTCCTTGGTAAGGAAGCCGTTCTGCTCCATTCTTGAAATCACAAGATTCCTGCGCTGAAGCGATCTTTCCGGATTGAGGGCCGGATTGTATCTTGTCGGCTTGTTCACCATTCCCACAAGAGTGGCGGCTTCTTCAACCGTAAGATCTATAGGCGCCTTTCCGAAGAACGTCTGGGCTGCAGCCTTTATTCCGTATGCATTGCTGCCGAAGAAGACCTGATTCATGTACATGTTCATGATCTCGTCCTTGGTATAACTGCGTTCAAGCTTCACGGCAGTAACCCACTCCTTCAGCTTTGTCCAGACCATCTTGAACTTCGAGCCACCCATATCCTCACGCGGATAGAGGGTTTTAGCCAGCTGCTGGGTGATCGTACTTCCTCCACCCTGGCTCGAACTTCCTCCCAGAAGAGTCTTCACAAGTACACGGGCCAGACTCTCGAAATCGATTCCGGAATGGTTGTAGAAACGGGAATCCTCCGTTGCTACGGCCGCATGTACAAGATTCGGAGACAGTTCATCATAGCTCACATAAGACCTGTTCTCTATATGGAACGTCGTAAGTATCTCTCCGTCTTCCGCTATCACCTGGGTTGCAAGCTTGCTGTCCGGATTCTCAAGTTCCTCGAATGAAGGTATGTCTGCCAATGCCCATACAAGGCCTATGAGAGATACCACGAGTACAACCGGAACCGTAAAAAGAATCCAGAACCATCTGATTATCTTCTTTCTTGTCGTTTCTGTCATAAAGTATATCGGACAAAATTTTTTACAAATCCGTCACCTTTAGGTGACCCCTTTATATAGAGGGATTCAAACAGACAAAATTAGCAACAAAATTTGGAAAATTGCCCGATTTGTACCTTACTTTGCACTTTCTTTTGAAAAAATGGAGAAACAGAGCATGAAGGAAGGAAAGAATCTTGTGATAGTGGAGTCTCCGGCCAAAGCTGGAACAATTCAGAAATATCTTGGAAACGACTATGTAGTAAAGTCTAGTTTCGGACATATAAGAGATCTTCAGGACAACGAACTGAGCATTGATGTAAAGAACGGATTCGCACCGGAATACGTCATACCGTCAGACAAGAAGAAGGTTGTCTCAGAACTGAAGAAAGCGGCAAAAGAAGCATCTACCGTCTGGCTTGCATCCGATGAAGACCGTGAAGGAGAAGCCATTTCGTGGCATCTTTTTGAAACCTTAGGCCTCAAGAAAGAGAATACCAGACGTATTGTCTTCCACGAGATTACAAAGCCTGCCATCCTCAACGCAATTGCAAATCCACGCGAGATAGACATGAGCCTGGTCAACGCACAGCAGGCACGCCGCGTGCTTGACCGTCTTGTCGGATTCGAGCTTTCCCCTGTACTCTGGAGAAAGATACAGCCCAAGCTTTCGGCCGGAAGGGTGCAGTCTGTTGCGCTCCGTCTTGTAGTGGACAGGGAGAGGGAGATTCTTGCATTCAACAGCGAAAGGTATTATAAGGTCGATGCCCTTTTCCATCCGGAAGGAACGCCGGAAAAGACCCTGGTAAAGGCTACCCTTGACCGCAGATTCCCGGACCTTGAATCAGCCCGTGCATTCCTCGAAAGATGCATTGGAGCATCATTCTCAATCTGCGGGATAGAGAAGAAGGAAGGAAACCGTTACCCGGCCGCACCGTTCACGACCTCGACACTTCAGCAGGAGGCTGCACGAAAGCTGAGAATGTCTGTAAGCCAGACAATGAGCGTGGCACAGAGGCTGTATGAGAGCGGACTCATCACATACATGCGTACCGACTCCACCAACCTTTCTTCACTCGCAATAAACACGGCCAGGCAGCATATATGCAACAACTACGGCGAGGAGTACTCAAAGGTAAGACAGTACAAGACGAAGGCGAAGGGTGCTCAGGAAGCCCACGAGGCCATCCGTCCTACATATATCGAGAACACATCCATCGAAGGAACTCCTCAGGAGCAGAAGCTCTATGAACTCATATGGAAGCGCACAGTGGCATCACAGATGGCGGATGCAAGGATTCTGAAGACTGACATCAAGGTATCGTCTGACAAGGGTGAAGAGAAGTTCAATGTCCAGGCCAGCCAGGTGCTTTTCGAAGGATTCCTAAAGCTTTACATGGAAAGTTCGGACGAGCCGCAGCAGGACGACGAGATGGTGATCCTGCCGGAGATGAACATCGGTGACAGAATGTTCGAGAACGGAATAACCGCAGAATGCAGATTCACTGCGGCGCCGTCAAGGTATTCGGAAGCCACCCTGGTCAAGAAACTCGAGGAACTCGGCATCGGACGTCCGTCCACGTACGCACCGACAATCTCAACCCTTACAAAGGGACGAGGGTATATAATCAAGGGAGACAAGACCGGAGAGAAACGTCAGGTGACAAACCTTATCCTCAACGGCAGCATCATAAAGTCGGTTGAAAAGACCGAGACAATCGGAGCAGAGAAGGGCCGCCTCCTTCCTCAGGACATCGGAATGATAGTCACCGATTATCTGGTAAAGAACTTCGAGACCATCCTCGACTACGGATTCACAGCCAATGTGGAGAAGGATTTCGACAAGATCGCTGATGGAGAAATGGTATGGAACTGCGTGATTTCAGACTTCTACGGTCCATTTCACACGAAGGTTCAGGAGACTCTCAGCAACAAGGAGTACAGCAATGTAAGCCGCGAACTCGGTGCTGACCCGAAAGACGGCCAGCCTCTTGTCGCACGCTTCGGACAATATGGGCCATATGTCCAGAAAGGAGAAGGAGAGAACAGGCAGTACGCAAGCCTTGCACCCGGACAGCTCATTGAAAGCATCACCCTCGAGGAGGCGCTCAAGCTTTTTGAACTGCCACGCACAGTGGGACAGTTTGGAGGCATCGACATCATATGTACAAAGGGAAGGTTCGGTCCATACATCAAGTACGGAGATAAGAATGTGTCACTTCCGCGCGGAACCGACCCTATGAAGATCGACCTGGAATCATGCATAAGCCTTATTGAAGACAGCCTCAACAAGAAGACCGGAGGAGTGATTGCAGAATATAAGGAAAGTGACATCCAGGTAATTGACGGAAACTACGGACCTTACATCAAGCACGCCGGAGGGAACTACAAGATTCCTAAAGGAACAGACCCTGCAACGCTCACAGAAGACAGATGCAAGGAGATCATTGCGGATTCAGAGCCTACCGGACGCAAAAAAAAGCGCAAATAATTGACATTTTCCATATTTGTCATTAAATTAGCGACTTAATTTTGTTATAAAAAGGCTATGTCAAACTATCAGATCGACCAGATAGACCAGAAGATTCTTTCTTATCTGGTAAAGAACGCAAGAATGCCGTTTCTTGAGATTGCAAGAGAATGCAACGTATCGGGTGCGGCCATTCATCAGAGGGTAAAGAGGCTTGAGGCAAACGGTGTCATAACCGGTTCCCGTCTGCTCGTGAAGCCACAGGCCCTCGGACTGAATGTATGCGCATATGTAAGCGTATCGCTTTCCGAAGCGAACAAGTATCCTGAAGTGATCGAGTCTTTCAAGAAAATTTCGGAAGTCGTGGAATGCCACTTCGTGACCGGCAAGCACAACCTCCTGATCAAGATATACTGCTTCGACCACGACCACCTCATGCAGGTACTTCTGAACACAATCCAGAAGATTCCTTACGTGCAGCAGACTGAAACGCAGATATCCCTCGACCAGGCGATCGAGCGTCAGGTCTGGGTCAAGGAGTATCAGAACACCAGCTTCTCCGCAAGCGTCAAGAAAAAGAAGAAAGAGACAAAATAGCACGCGCCAGGACAAGATCCTCCTGCGTCGTTATCTTGATATTGAGCCTCTCCCCCATTACATAGGAGAGGCTTTTTCCGTATTTATCCACAACTGAAGCATCATCCGTGAAGGCTGTATCATAAGGCTGGGAATATGCATCCTTCAAGATTTCGGAATGGAATATCTGAGGGGTCTGCGCTCCGAAAAGTACAGATCTGTCTACGAAAGCCCCGGGAACCTGCACGAGGGCGTCTCCCTTCTTCCGGAGCACTTTCATCGTATCCACACACGGGATGACAGGTATGAGCGCCTGTTCCGTTTCCGCCTTTTCGAACATATCTCGGACAAGCTCCGCCGTAACAAGAGGACGGACTCCGTCATGGACTGCCACTACTGCCCCCTCCGGAACCTTTTCAAGCGCATTTCTTACGGAATGGAAACGGGTGATTCCTCCCTTTACCAGTACCTGCGGATATGTAAAGTTATTGTCGAGGCAGTATTCCCTCCAATATGATATATGCGCCTCCGGAAGGACCGTGATCACGGATATGTCCGGACATGCCTTGAAGAAGGTCTCTATCGTCATCTGAAGAATAGCCTTGCCGTCAATTTCCAGGAACTGTTTAGGCTTGTCCGCCCCCATTCTTGTACCGCTTCCGGCAGCCATCACTATCACATATTTCTTTCTTCCCATAAGTAAAAAAGTTTTCACAAAAATAATAAATTTTGTAATTTTACGCCCTTAATATCAATCCCGAAAAAAACGAATAAGAAATATGGCATTTTCATTCTTGACACAAGAGATTGCGATGGACCTCGGAACAGCCAATACGGTCATCTTCCAGAACGACCAGATAGTGCTGGACGAGCCGAGCATCGTGGCAATCGACAACAATACAGGCAAGGCGATAGCCCTCGGACAGAAGGCGAAGCTCATGCAGGAAAGGGAGAATCCGGGCATCAAGACAGTCCGCCCGATGAAGGACGGCGTGATCGCGGACTTCAACGCGGCGGAGATGATGATCCGCGGATTCATCAAGCAGGTGAACAGCAAGCGCAGGTCTATCTTCACACCTAACATCAAGATGGTGGTAGGTATCCCTTCCGGCTCTACTGAAGTGGAGATCCGTGCGGTGCGTGACTCATCGGAGCATGCAGGCGGACGTGACGTATATCTGATCTATGAGCCTATGGCTTCCGCCCTCGGTATCGGTCTTGACGTCGAGGCACCTAAAGGAAACATGGTTGTGGACATAGGAGGCGGTACAACTGAAATCGCGGTCATCTCCCTCGGAGGTATCGTGGTGCAGGACTCTATCAAGGTTGCAGGAGACGTATTCACAAGCGACATCCAGCAGCACCTCCGCCAGCAGCACAACATCAGGGTCGGACAGATCACTGCAGAGAAGATCAAGATCGCCATCGGAGCCGTGCTTCCTGACCTTGACGAGGAACCGGATCCATATGCAATCACAGGTCCGAACCTCATGACAGCACACCCTGTACATGCTACCATCACTTATCAGGAGATCGCACACTGCCTCGACAAGTCGGTAGCGCGTATCGAGAGCGGCATCATCCATGTACTCGAGCAGACTCCTCCGGAGCTGTACTCCGACATCGTGGAGAACGGCATCCATCTCGCAGGAGGCGGATCGCTCCTCAGGGGACTTGCAAAGCGTCTGACAGAGAAGATCAACATCCCGTTCTATGTCGCAGACGATCCCCTCAGGGCTGTTGCGAGAGGTACATGCCTCGCGCTCAAGAATACAGAGAACTACACATTCCTCATGAGGTAAAACCTTGCGTAAAAGCAATCTCATATATCATCTGATCAATGCAGTCATCTTCGTAACTCTGGAGGTGGCTGCATTGAATATGCTCAGGAACAACGGAGAACTTCAGGGGACATGGATGTCCAGAGGAGCCCAGAACGTCATGGACTTCTTCTGGGGCGGTTCACAGAAGATTTCCGACTATTTCTCGCTGAAGGAACAGAATGACGCCCTTGCCTTGGAGAACTTCGAACTCCGCATGAGACTGGAGCAGATGGAATCGCTCCTTCCGGAAGAAAGGCTTGAAGGAGCTCTTACAGGTAACGTGTCTGACAACTACAGGTTCATTCCAGCCAAGATCGCCAAGATCAGCAATAACAGCCAGCACAACTACATGATCATAGACAAAGGATCCGAGGATGGAGTCACAGAAGGTTCCGGAGTCATCACAGGAAAGGGTGCTGTAGGTATAGTGGATGCCGTGAGCAGACATCATGCATATGCAAGGTCATTCAGGAACCACGAGATGAACATAAGCGCCAGACTGGGCAAGGAAGGAGCTGTGGGACCTCTTGCATGGGACGGGATGACCAGCGACGGAGCAATCCTCAGGGAGATTCCCCACCATGTCGAATTCGAGAAAGGAGATACTGTATACACAAGCGGCTATTCATCCATATTTCCTCCTGACATCCCTCTGGGAGAAGTAGGGGAAGCAAGGATTGTAAACGGTGCGACCTACGAGATCAATATAACGCTCTTCGAGGACTTTGGAGCATTGAGGTATGTCACCATAGTCGAGAACATGGGCAAGGAAGAAATGAAGGAACTGGAGGAAAGACTATGAAGACACAGAATTTCGGATTGCTTTATTTCCTGATGGTGCTTGGACAGATGGTGCTGTGCAATTTTGCAGACTTCAGCCCGTACATCATGCTCACCATTCTTCCTGCGATGATAATCTGCGTCCCTCTGACTGTCAGCACTCCTTTATGCATGCTGCTGGCCTTTGTTACCGGACTTTCCGTGGACTGGCTTTCAGAAGGACTGATCGGAATAAACGCTGCTGCCCTCATACCAGTAGCTCTCATGCGAAAGCCTCTCATACGCTTCTTCCTAGGAGAGGACATCATTACAAGAAGCGACGGCTTCTCATTCAGAAAGAACGGCATCGGAAAGATCTCCTTCATCCTTCTGATATCGATCCTTCTTTTCATGGGTATATACGTATTCCTTGACGGAGCAGGGGCGAGACCGGTCTGGTTCAATCTTGCAAGAACAGGAGCGTCTCTCGCATGCAACTATATCCTGGCACTTATCGTGACAAACATTCTTACGGTCGATGACCGCAAATAGGAGGCGTCGGCATGAAGTTCAACAGGGAAAACAAACTGCTCATCGGGCTCTGCACGGCAGCTTTCATACTCATAGCAAAACTTTTCAGCATCCAGATACTTGAAGACAAGTACAAGCTCTCGGCTGAGAACAACACGATGGTATATACTACCATCTACCCTACACGAGGCATCATCCATGACCGTAACGGAAACATCCTTGTCGGAAACAAGGTCGCATACGACCTTATGGTGACTCCCAAGGAAGTGGAGAAGTTCGATACCCTGGCCCTATGCAGCGTTCTGGACATAACTCCGGAATTCGTAAAGGAGAAGATGGACGAATTCTACCGGAACCGCCGAAGAATCGGCTACCAGTCGGTGGTGATGATGAAGCAGATTCCTCCAGAAACGTACATGAAGTTTGCAGAAGTGGCCTATAAGTTCCCCGGATTCAGAGGACAGGCACGAAGCATCAGGGAGTATCCGTTCAATGCAGGAGGAAACCTTCTCGGATATGTATCGGAAGTCAACTCCAGTTATATAGAGAGGCATCCTAGCGAATATAAGGCAGGTGACTATGCCGGAATGACCGGCATAGAAGCTGCACGCGAAAAGGAACTTAGAGGCGTAAAAGGTTACAACATCTGGTTGAGGAACTCCCGGAACAAGATAGAGTCCAGATATAAGGACGGTGAACTTGATGTCGAAGCCGTACCGGGAGATGACATAACGACAACCATCGATGCCGAACTCCAGCACTACGGACAGATGCTGATGGATAACAAGGTCGGCAGTCTTGTCGCAATCGAGCCTTCGACAGGAGAGATTCTGACACTGGTGTCAAGTCCGGGAATAGACGTGGACCAGCTTGCCAACATCGGACAGCACTACAAGGACATATCCACAGACCCGTACAAGCCGATGTTCAACAGAGCCGTACAGGCTTCGTATCCTCCCGGATCCGTATTCAAGCTTGTCAATGGACTTATCGGCCTTCAGGAAGAAGTGTTCACTCCGAACACCCAGTATCCATGCAACATGGGATACCATTTCGGACGTAACAAGCTGGGATGCCACGCCCATAAATCCCCGCTGAACTTCGAGGAATCGATCATGATGTCATGCAACGCCTACTACTGCTACGTTCTCCGTAACCTTCTTGAGAACCCTAAGTATGGATCCATCGACGAGGCCATGGACAAATGGAACGAGTATGTGAAGAGTTTCGGATTCGGTCAGAAGCTCGGCAGTGACTTCCCGTCCGAACTCGGAGGAAACATCCCTGATTCCAAATATTACAACAGGGTCTATCGCAAAGGTGGCTGGAAAGCGACTACAGTGATTTCCCTTTCAATCGGACAGGGTGAGATCGGATGTACACCTCTCCATCTGGCAAACCTCTGTGCGACTATCGCCAACCGCGGATTCTACTATACACCTCATATCATCAAGGATTCTGAGAACGTGGAGATAGACCAGAAATACAAGACGAAGAATTACACGATGGTAGACACCACCCATTTCCATAAGGTCATAGGAGGTATGTACAGGGCCGTGAACAGCGGATACGGATCCGGAGGAACGGCAAGCGTGGCGGCAGTGGAAGGGCTTGACATCTGCGGAAAGACAGGAACGGCGCAGAATCCGCATGGAAACGACCATTCGGTGTTCATATGCTTCGCTCCAAAGGACAATCCTAAGATCGCTGTCGCCGCATATGTGGAGAACGGAGGATTCGGAGCGACATGGGCGGCACCTATCGCATCCCTGCTTACGGAAAAATATCTCAACGGCGAGATTAGTCCGGAAAGGAAGGCACTTGAAGAAAGAATGTTGAACGGAAACCTTTTGGACAGGGTAAAGGTAAAGTAATAAGATGAGAAGCGCAGGCGGATACAGGAACAGAGGAGTAGCAAAGACCATAGACTGGAGTCTGGTCTTCTGCTGGCTCATACTCATCCTCATAGGATGGGCCAATATCTATGCGTCTGTGCATGCATCCGAACCGGCATCAATCTTCGACTTTGCAAGCCGGAGCGGAAAACAGTTCGTATGGATGGCAACGGCGCTTGGAATAGCGGTCTTCATTCTGTTCGTCATTCCTCCAAGGATATACGAAAGCGCAGCCCTGCCCATATATGCATTCGTCATACTGCTTCTGGTTTCCGTCATCTTTCTCGGAATCGAGGTGAAAGGCTCCCGTTCATGGTTTGAATTCGGTCCGGTCAGGTTCCAGCCGGCGGAAATATCCAAGATATCCACATCACTGATGCTTGCCGCTGTAATGAGTCAGCTGGGGTACAGGATCGGAAGATGGAAGGACTTTATAATCACGGCATTGATCATCCTTGTGCCGATGCTGATCATCATAGGTCAGAGCGAAACAGGTTCGGCCCTCGTCTATGTGGGATTCATATTCATGCTGTATCGTGAAGGACTTTCCGGCTGGCTGATATTCATGGTGGGAATGGCGATCCTGCTGTTTATCCTGACCCTTACTGCCTCTCCTTTTGTAGCGATCCTTGTACTTGCAGGAGTGGCATCCCTCTGCATATGCCTCTATTCAGGCAGATTCAAATGGTGGCTCATCATATGTGTACCTCTGATCGTTCTGTTCGCATTCGTACCTGACATTCTGGAAGCCATGACAACGGCCGGACAGACCCTGGATCCGGAACTTGCAGAAACTGTCCTGGAAGAAACCACTGCAGAAGATGCCGGCTTCCTGTCGAAGATAAAACCGTTGTACATACTGCTGGGAGCCATAGGGCTGGCTGTACCGTTTGTGATATTTCAGGCATTCAGAGAGAGGAACATGTTCACCCATCTTGCCATCATTTCAGCAATCGCAGGCATCGCTCTCGTATTCTCCGTGGACTTCCTTTTCAACGAAGTGCTTCAGGACCATCAGAGAAAGCGTATCGAGGTACTTCTGGGCATGAAGGAAGATCCTTCCGGAGTGGGATATAATGTAAACCAGTCGATGATTGCCATCGGTTCGGGAGGATTTTCAGGAAAGGGTTACCTCAACGGTACACAGACCACCTACGGTTTCGTACCGGAGCAGAGTACGGACTTCATCTTCTGTACAATCGGAGAGGAATGGGGATTCATCGGATGCACCTTCGTCATCCTTCTCTATGTATTCCTGATATGGCGTATAATTAAGGATGCCGAAAGGAGCAGGGAGGCATTTACCAGAATTTACGGATACTGTGTCGCTTGCTGTATCTTCATGCACCTTTTCATCAACATCGGAATGACAATCGGCCTTATGCCGGTCATCGGTATCCCGCTGCCATTCATAAGTTATGGCGGCTCATCCCTTTGGGGATTCACCGCCTTACTATTCATCTTCATCGCTCTCGACCGTAACGAGAGGAAGTATTTCTAAAGTTCGACATCTTCAGGGGTCTACAGGAGATGGACCGCGTGCACTTTCGCCGGAAAACCGCCCGCGATACCCTCTTTTTTCGGGGTACCAAGTGCAAAATCGAGCGATAATGCACTTGATATATTTACAGGTTTATAATAATTTACAGATCACTAAGTCTTTAAACAAAGGAAACTTATCTAGTAGCATTTCCATTCCTTTCCTAGGATTTTTCCCCATGGCTATTATATACAATTTGGTTGCG
>JAZNAW010000104.1:0-12427 GCA_045586745.1 Candidatus Cryptobacteroides sp. | reverse complement strand
ATTCAGCGTGAACACTCCAATGTCACGTAACTTCCTCTTCGGTGTTAACTTAACATTCTAAACAGGTAACAATATGAAAAGAATTTTCAATACAATACTTGGTTTTGGATCGGCTCTCCTGATGCTTGCATCTTGTAATTTTGTTCTTGAAGAGAATCCAAAGACCGTATTCACCCCTGACTATTTCACAACTCCTCAGGGTGTTGAAGGTGGACTTGCAGCCTTGTATTCACACCTCCGTGACCAGTACGGTGATCCATATACTTGGGCTGATGTTACTTCCGGTACAGACGAGGCTACATACTCTGCTGACGGTTTCAAGACTGGCGATATGTCAGGTGGTTCATACATCACAGCAGATAACGCTCCAAGACGTGGCTGGTGGAACTTCACATATGTAAATACTGCCAACGGTATCATTGAGAACGCTACTGCAGCAGGTATGCCTGAGTCTATGATTGCAGAGGCGAAGTTCTTCCGTGCATTCTACTACTTCAACATGGTACGAGTATTCGGTGGTGTTCCGCTCGATCTCGGTTCAGGTGAACTCAAGTTTAATGTTCAGGCTGTCCGTACTTCATACCGTAACACAGTTCCTGAGGTTTACACAGCGATCTTCAATGACCTCGAAGATGCGTATAAGCACATCGGTGACACTCCACGCGTAAAGGGTGGTATCACAAAGACAGCCGTACGTATCCTCCTCTCACGTGCATACCTTACTTATGCATGGTGGCTTGAGAATCCAGGCAATATCCCAACCTACCCAGCTCCAAAGGCTGAGACAGGTCTTCAGGATCCATCAAAGGCTCCTGGTTATTTCCAGAAGGCTTATGACCTTGCAGTAGAGGGAATCGATAACCCAGGTACATTCGGCCTCGAGTCTTCATACTACAGGATCCACCTCGGTCCTAACGACTACAACAAGGAGCAGGTATTCTACGCTGACCATACTGACAAGTCAATGCAGTATAACGGTGGTTCTTACAACAACGACCTTCAGGGATCAGGTCCTAACTATGTATTCTTCTTCCTCCAGTGGAACTATCCTAACATGACGATGAAGAATGAGAAAGGTGACAAGATCAACCCGGTTATCCGTGTAGAGGACCAGTTCCTCGGCCGTCCTTGGACACGTCTTGCTCCAACTCATGAGGCACTCGCTACGTTTGGTGACACATCTAAGGACTCACGTTGGGACGGAACCTTCACATGGTTGTACCGTACAAACTGGAACCGTGGCGGTCAGAAGCATGAGTGGGTAGAAGGTCCTAACGGACATCATATCGGTGTAAAGGAGCCATTCCTTGCCTTCTACAATGAGAATCTTGAGGGTGTTACATACGTAGATGACTTGAACGGCCACCAGTTTGGTGTCAAGGAAGGTGTTAACCATTATGTGATGAACCTCGATAAGATCAACCGTCTCATGTATCCGGCTCTTTGGAAGCAGGGTGCTTATAGAACTGATACAGACTCTCCAGAGGGAATCGGTTTCCAGAACGCAAACTCAACCCGTCCTTATATTATCTACAAGTTCTCTGATCTTTACTTCATCGCAGCTGAGGCTGCTGTCAAGAATCCTTCAGTAGTTACTGACAGCAATTATTCAGCATACAACCTCATCAACGTGATCCGTGCACGTGCAGGTAAGTGGGAGTACAAGAACAACGAGCAGAAGGAGTACACTGCTGACTTCAGCGCTGAGATGGTTGCAGCAACTCCTACTACCATTACAATCGACTTCCTCCTTGACGAGATGCTTCGTGAGTACTACGGTGAGGGTAGAAGATGGTTCGACCTCACCAGAACTCAGCAGTGGCTTGAGAGGGCTAGTACTTATACTATTTCTCCTAGAAAGGATGCACATCAGGCGGAAACTTACAGCCGTTGGATCAAGAAGGAGAACTACCTTACTCCAGTTCCACAGAGTCAGCTTGACGCTATGAAGATGACTGACGAGGAGAAGGCAGCATACCAGACTCCTGGTTACTATATCAAGAAGTAATCACACTATCTGATATAGGTGTTAAAAAGTTGGGATGCCGCATTCGCGGCATCCCTTTTGTCTATGTTATTCTCTAATTTTTCCTCTACATCAATGAATCTGAATTGATGACTCCAGATCATCTACAGATATGTCGACGATCTCAGCAACTTCTTCCTTGGATACTCCTGCTTTCAGAAGTTTGACAGCGATTTCCAACGCCTTTTCTGCTCTTCCTTCTGCTCTTCCTTCTGCTCTTCCTTCTGCTCTTCCTTCTGCTCTTCCTTCTGCTCTTCCTTTTGCTCTTCCTTCAGCAAGTCCTTCTTCGATAGCTTCTTTTCTGGCATATGCCATCTGATTTCTCAAGTCTCTTTCAGTTGTCATCTTTTCTAATACTTTATCACGTGTTTTCTGATCCATGTTCAATAATTCCGAAACCTCAAATATCTTGGTAAAGATTTGATGCTTAAGTACTTCCGGGCGCTTGTCCAGGGTTGCCATGTTCTTGAAACAGAAGTACATTCCATCAATAATATTGCCATCAAGGTCATCTATCGTCTTATTAAACTTGGCCAGTTCCAAAAATATGAATGTCACTCTATCTGTCAGAAGTGAATGGGTGTCTTCTTCGTATATCCTATATACAGTCTTTACATTTTCATTCCCGACATTTGCGTCCATCCTGAAATTCAGTATATTAACTACGTATACAGGTAGGAAGTCATAATGTTCGGCCCCAGCCTCTACCTGTCTTTGAATCTGGAAAGTCGAATAGTAAATCGCTCTTTCGGGATAGAATGGCTGCTTTCTCCTTTGTACTTCAACAATGATTCTGGAACCATCATCAGTTTTACAGAACATGTCATAGACTGTCCCTTTCGAATCCCGTTCTACCGGATGCATCTCCTTATCAATAAATTCCAGGTCGGTAATCATCCTGTCCGGAATAACATGATTAAGGAATTCAATCATTATGTCCTTGCTGGACTCACGACCAAAGACCAACTTGAATACATCGTCATTCAGAAGGTCGGCATACTTAAAATTGTACGACATAACAGTTTTGATTAAAATGTTGAACATAAGCCTTTTCGGCCAAAACTTTATGTCGTCCATCTACCCCCATACTTCCCCACAAATATGCAAAATAATCTCTAGTCAATCAATGCCGGCATGCAGATTTTTATTTTTTTTATTAAAGTTTTTCCTTTTTTTATCTTTTTTGTAAGTTTGTTGGAAGTTTTCCAATCTTATATCATGAAAAGAACTGTATTCATTCTCTTGACAGCGATTGCTGCCAGTCTGTCCTGCACCAGACTAGAGCCTGGTCAGGTAGAAGTTACCGGAGGTATCATCCAGGGAACAGTCATCGACGACATGTGCATATATAAAGGTATACCATTTGCCGCTCCGCCGGTGGGGGAGAACAGATGGAAGGCTCCGCAGCCGGTTCAGCCATGGGAAGGAGTCCTGGATGCTACAAAATTTGGAAAGGGACCTGTTCAGGCATCAGGTCAGGAAAACGATGAGTTTTCAGAAGACTGCCTTTATCTTAATGTGTGGACACCGGCAAAGTCTCCGAAAGATAAACTGCCTGTCCTCGTATGGATATACGGAGGCGGTTTCTCAATGGGATCTTCTGCATTCAATGACGGAGCGGAACTTGCACGTAAAGGAGTTGTTCTCGTAAGTATGAACTACCGTGTAGGTCAGATGGGATTTTTTGCGCACCCTGAACTTAGCGCTGAAAGTCCTGACGGAGTATCAGGCAACTATGGTATCCTCGATCAGATTGCTGCCCTTGAATGGATTCAGGAAAACATTGCTGCTTTCGGTGGTGATCCAGATAAGGTGACTGTCTTTGGTGAATCTGCAGGCGGCATATCTGTCAGCATGCTCTGTGCATCGCCTCTTGCCAAGGGCCTTTTCAGAGGCGCTATCTCTCAGAGCGGCGGTTCTTTCGGCCCAGTAAGGGAAAAGAACTATCCGGGAGAAAACATGAAGAGTCTTGCAATGGCTGAGAAGGACGGTGTTGAGTTTGCAGAAGGTCTTGGCGCCAAGTCGCTGGCCGATCTTCGTGCCATGCCTGTTACTGCATTGGGACGTCCGTTCGCTATGGCCGGAGGTGCATGGCCGGTTGTAGACGGATTTGTGATTCCGGACGACCAGTACCGCCTTTATGATGCCGGCAAGTTCAATGATGTGGACATCCTTGTCGGTTACAATTCAGATGAAGGAGCAAGCTTCTCTTTCGGAGGAAACAGCGCAGAGGCACATAAGGCAAGTGTCATTGAAAGATACGGACCTTATGCAGAGGCTTTGCTGGAGGCATATCCAGTCGATGGTCCTGTAGTGACAAAGACTGGTCGTGACCTTGCCCGTGACGCTTCTTTCGGCTGGCACACATGGACATGGGCACGTCTCCAGGCTGAAAAGGGAGAGTCGAATGTCTATCTGTATTATTTCGACCAGCACCCTGACTATCCGGAGGATTCTCCAAGATACGGTTCGGGCTCGCCTCATGGACAGGACGTTGACTTTGTCTTCAAGGCATTGAAGCGTGAAGATGCCGATACAGATTTCGAGCTGTCTGACATTATGGCTACATATTGGACAAACTTCGCAAAATATGGTGATCCTAATGGCGAAGGCCTTCCTGAATGGCCTGAATTTACTGCGGATAACCATGTTACGATGGTGCTGAAGGGCGACTCTCCATATCCTGCCCCCGTGCCTGACGAAGATGCCATGTGGATTCTCGACGAATATTTCAAATGGCGTAGAGATCGGTAAACCGTAATGTCTTGATACAAAATTGACAGGATTCTGAACGGATGTCGCAAATTGCGGCATCCGTCTTTCATTTATGAAATACTAAATCAAAAACAAATGGTTCGATTTTATTACCGGTTCATGGGTAAAAATGTTAATTTTGTATATTGCATATTAGTATCAAAACCAACACAGAATAACATGAAAAGACTTTTAACCTTGGCAATGTCACTAGCTGTGATTTCCGTGTCAGCATTCTCACAAGAGAAGGTCAGCATCAATGTAAGTTCGAAGGCTCCGTCCGGCATGATTGACCCTATGCTGTACGGACAGCTTTTCGAGCACATCTACTTCTCAGCCAACAACGGAGTATGGCAGGAACTTATCTATGAACGTTCCTTCGAGCCTGAACATTTTCCTGGAATCCATCCTAGGGACGGTTATTTCGACGGATGGTTCATGGACGATGACAATGTGCTTCATTCTCCGACACGTTATGAGCAGCCGTTGAATATCACAACAGTAGAAGGTGACGATTATGAAATTACCATGGACGTCAACTGGCGTTCATACAGGCTTGCAAACCGTTCATGGAGCGGAGGTCTGATGGATATCAGGTTTGCTGTGAAGAACCAGGCAGACGGTGAGCCGTATTTCGTACGTCTCCACAATCCGTATTATGAGGCACGTATCCTCAGCACAGCCCAGACCGAGTCCCAGATTCAGGCTCAGAGCCTCGCCCAGGCACGTCAGAATGCCATGCAGGTTACTGAGAAGAATTTCTCGATATCGACAAGAGTCGAGAAGGAAGTCGCCGGTTTCGGCGGAAGAACACGCAAGGTCGTTACTCTCGATCCTATCGTCTACAAGATTGCGAACGATCAGCAGATCAATGAAAACCAGGACTGGCACAAGCTCCGCATCAGCTGCAAGGGTAATTCCATGACCGTATATTGGGACGGTAAGAAGGTTCTTTCGGGCAATAAGCTTGATGCAGCAGGCAAGAACGATATCGTGTTCTGGGTCAACTATACAGAGACTCTTTACAGGAACATCAAGGTCACTTCGTCAAACGGCAAGACCGTATACTTCGAGGGTACCCCTGAAGACGTGAAGATTCCTGCAGTCGCTCCTCAGTGGAATTCTTTCGGCAATGCAGAGTTCGAGATGGTGAAGGGCGATGCTGTCAACATGGATTATTCACAGAAGATCACAGCTGTATCAAAGGCCGGTGTATCTCAGGGGCCTCAGAATGTCGTTGCAGGCGAGACTTACCTCGGATCCATCTATGCGAAGGGTAACGGTACTCTTTCTGTAGGACTCAAGAGGGGAGATGACTTCATTGTCGAGCAGACTCTCGGCGTTCCTGGAGCAGAGTGGAAGAAGTTTGACATCAGCCTTCCTGCAGGTGAGAACAGCGGAGATGCTGATTTTGCGATAGCAGTAGAAAACGGTACGCTCCAGATCGATCAGGTTACTCTGACTACAGCTACAGGAAAGTCGCTCGGCGGCTTCCGTCCTGATATCCTCCAGGCTGTAAAGGATCTCCATCCAACATGTCTCCGTTGGCCAGGTGGCGGTTATGTAGCCCAGTACAACTGGAAATGGGGTATCGGTCCTCAGGAAGACCGTCAGAGATGGGCACACTGGATGTGGATGGACTACGACCAGAACTGCTTCGGAACTGACGAGTTCATCAAGTTCTGCCGCGAGGTCAATTCTGAACCTGTAATCGTTGTTTCTGTTCATTTTGAACGCCCTGCGTCTGAAAGGGAGGCGATTATCCAGGAAGCATTGGATTGGCTCAGATACTGTAACGAGCCTGCTACAGGCGAGTGGGGTAGCGTGCGTGCAGCCAACGGTCATCCTGAACCATACAATGTGAAGTATTGGGAAATCGATAATGAAATGTGGGAGATGGGTATCGAAAGATATGAAAGCTTCGTACGTGAGTTGTCTGTCAGAATGCGCGAAATCGACCCTACTATCAAGATCATCGCATGCGGCGGATTCCGTGGTGAGGATGAAGGATTCATCATGCGTTCCGGAAATTACTTCGATTATCTCAGTCTCCACCATTACGAACAGCAGGGTGGTTATGCTACAGGTCCTAAGAGACTTGGCGCTCAGTATGACAACTATGCCGAGATTATCGCAAACTCTCCTAATCCGAACATCAAGCTCTTCATCTCCGAGTGGAATCTTCAGAGCATCGACTGGAGGACAGGTCTGTTCGCAGGCGGCTTCCTCAATGAGTGCGAGGCTCGTGATGTGGTTGCAATGGGTGCAGCGGCTCTCTTCATCCGTCGAACAGACATGCCTGACTGGAACAATGCATTCATCAACTTCGACTACAAGGATGTATTCGTAGCTCCTAACTATCAGGTTACAGAACTCTGGTATGACCACTTCTCAAGGTATCGTCTTGATTATGAAGGTGATACAAAAGAATTAAGCGTTGTTACAACCCTTTCTGAAGACGGACGTGACGTTATCGTAAAGGTTGTGAACCCTACAGAGACTCCTTACAGACTTACTGTCGACGGTGACTGGAAGGGTATCGCTTCAACAGAATACGAATATTATGCACCGGGTTCTCTTACCGTACAGAACAGCATGGAAAAGAAGGATGCAGTTGCTCTCAAGATGTTCACTCCTTCGTTCACTGAAGAGCAGGTGGTTCTTGAGGTCGCTCCTCTTTCTGCAGGTGTACTGACTATCGAAAAGAAATTCTAATAACCAAATCCATATGAAGAAGTTTATATCAACCGCATTTATTGCTCTTGCTTCTCTGGCGTTCGCATACGCCCAGAATCCTATCATCAGCACTTCATATACTCCTGACCCTGCTCCTTATGTGCATGGTGACAAGGTCTATATGTTTACAGGCCATGATGAAGATGATGCCACTTACTTCAAGATGAATGACTGGCAGGTATTCTCTACCGAGGATATGGTGAACTGGACTTATCTTGGTACGCCGATATCTACGGAGACTTTCAAGTGGGCTTTCCACGGCGACCGTGCCTGGGCTTCACAGGCTATAGAGAGAAACGGCAAATGGTACTGGTATGTATGTCTCAATGATGCAGATAAGAAGGATGTACTCGCTGTAGCAGTTGCTGACGATCCTCAGGGACCGTGGGTTGACGCTATCGGTGGTCCTCTTGCAACCGGTTTCTCATTCATCGACCCTACAGTCATGATCGACGATGACGGTCGTGCATATCTCTTCTGGGGAAACAAGGGACTCTGGTATGGTGAGCTCAACGATGATATGATCTCATTCAAGGACGGATATAAGGAAGTTCCCGGTTTCCACGATCCTGCATGCTTCGGTCCGCAGTCCATCAAGATGAACTGGGCCAAGGGTAAGGAAGAACTGATGGTCGGCTTCGAGGAAGGTCCGTGGATCAGCAAGAGAGGCGATCTCTATTATCTTACATATCCGGCAGGTGGAGTTCCTGAGCACATGGCATATTCTACAGCTCCTACAATCGACGGTCCTTGGACATACCGCGGACGTATCATGGACGAGGCTGTGAATGCCTTTACAATCCATGGTGGAGAAATTACATTCAAGGGACACAGCTACATGTTCTATCATAACGGTACTCTTCCTAACGGTGCCGGTTTCCATCGTTCTGCCGCTGTCGAGGAATTCAAATACAATCCTGACGGAACGATTCCTTTCATACCTTTCACGAAGGAAGGACCTGCTCCTGTAGGAACACTCAATCCATATGAAAGGGTAGAGGCTGAGACTATGGCTGACAGCTGGGGACTCAAGACAGACCGTCTTCCTGGCAAGGACCACTATGTAAGGAAGATCGACAACGGCGACTGGATCAAGGTGCGCGAGGTTGATTTCGGTACAGAAGGTCCTAAGAAAGTTACAGTTAAGACCTTGAATTTCAAGAATCCTGGTACAATCGAGTTCTATCTCAACGCATTGAGCGACCAGCCTTTTGCGAAAATCGAGGTAGACGGAAAATCTGATGAGCAGACAGTAGAGGTAAGAAGCAGGCGTCCGATTACAGGAACGCGTGATGTCTATATTCTCTTCAGAGGCGGTGACGAGCAGCTCTTTGACTTCGACTGGTGGAAGATGGACAAATAATAATACGATCATGAAACTGAAACTGAAACTGAAACTATTTGCAGCTACTGTCCTTGGCCTTGCTTCTTTTGCTTGTGCCAGTGCGCAGAACATGAGGGTAAACGATCTCGAGTATTTCGAGGACAGGGGAGTCAACTTCCTGGTTTACAGTAATCTTTATAACGGAATGTTCTGTGACGAGAAGACGGCTGCCATTGAAATCATACAGAGAGGTGTACGAATTGCTACCGGAGGCGGAATCCGTCTGATGAACACTCCGGAGCAGTGGGATATCTATCCTGTTCTCGAGTCAAGAACCGTTGATAAGAAGAAGAATACCATTGAGGTAGTACTCTATTATGAACGCTATGATTTCAGGGCTACCATCAAGGTAAAGGGCAAGGATAACGGTGTGACGATGGCTGTCCACCTTGACAAGCCTGTTCCTGCTGAACTCGTAGGAAAGGCTGGAATGAACATCGAGTTCTTCCCTGCTACATATTTCGGCAAGACTTTCATGATGGACGGCAAATACGATATTCTTCCGAAACATCCTGCGGGTAATACGGAAGTCCGTCCGCTTTCTGAAAAGGTTGTCCAGATCTATGGCGAGGGCTACAGCTATTCGACATTCAACGACAGAGGAAGGGATGAGTTTCTTGTAGCTCATCCGATCGCTACAGGCAAGACCCTTGTGATGGCACCGGAAGACAATGATATCCGTGTTACGTTCAAGTCTGATTCCGATATCAATATTTATGACGGACGTAATCTTTCTTCCAACGGTACATTCGTGGTAAGATCCTTCCTTCCTGAAGGAAAGACCGGTAAGGTGGTGGAATGGTACATCGAACAGGGCTTCGATCCAGAATGGGTGCGAGAACCTAATATCGGTATTTCACAGGTCGGTTATACGCCTGCCCAGAAGAAGGTGGCAGTAGTCGAACTTGACAAGAATTACGTTCTTCCTGCAACAGCCAAGATCATCCGTATCGCCGAGGACGGCAAGCGTTCGGTTGTGGCAGAACCTGCTGTAAAGGAGTGGGGAGTATATTACAACCGTTACAATTATGCAAAGGTTGACTTCACTTCTGTAAAGGAACCTGGTATTTATGTGCTTCAGTTCGGCGACCATACTTCAAACGTATTCCCGATCGGTGAGAACGTTTATGCAGGCAAATGGCATACGACCATGGATGTATGGCTTCCTGCCCAGATGGACCATATGGAAGTAAAGGAAGCCTACAGGGTATGGCACGGTCGCTCGAACATGGATGATGCCCTCCAGGCTCCGCTCAATGTATCCATGCATGACGGCTACAGGATGGGCGATCAGACCAATACCAAGTATAAGCCTTATGAACATATTCCTGGTCTTTCTGTAGGTGCATGGTATGATGCCGGAGACTTTGACATCCAGTCAGGTACCGTTATCGGACTTACTTCCCAGTTCGCCTTGCTCTGGGATCTTTTCGGAGAAGACCGCGACCAGACTTATATCGATCAGAAGACCCAGTTCGTGGATATCCATCGTCCTGACGGACAGCCTGATGTTCTTCAGCAGTGCGAGCATGGTCTCCTTAACCTGATTGCCCAGGTGGAGAATATCGGTTTCGTAGCTCAGGGTATCGTACAGGGAAATACATGGCAGTATGTACACATCGGTGACGGTGCTGCACAGACCGACGGATATATCTACAATCCAGCACTTCGTCCGTACGACATCGTAGGTGGTACATCAGGAACATGTGATGACCGTTTCGCATTTACCGGAAACTATTCTCCAGCCGGACAGATGTCTACTATCGCTGCCATGGCTGCTGCTGCACGTGCTCTCAAGGATTATAATCCTGAGCTTTCTGCTAAGGCTCTCAAGCTTGCCGTGAAGCTTTGGGATGAGAACTTTGAGGCAGCAGATCCGGCTAAGGCTCAGACCACAGGCCGTTGGGGGCGTGGCGAGCAGAGAACCGGAGCTGCAATCCAGCTTTGGAGAGCTACAGGAGAGCAGAAGTACAAGGACTTCTTCCTTCCTAAGGTTCTTGAGCAGCTTGCTCAGATGCCTCAGCAGCAGAGTGGCGGTCAGGGAGGATCCTTCCGTGCGCCAAACCTCAGCACGGCTCTTGAACTTTATCCGCTTCTCGATGACGACTTCAAGGCTGCCGTAAGAGCCGCTGTGCCTGCATATGTGAAAAGCGTCGAAGCTATTGCAGCTGAAAATCCTTATGGAGTTCCGGTACAGGGCCGCGGCTGGGGTGGAACTGAGATCGCTCTCAACTGGGCATACAACAATTATCTTGTTTGGAGATATTTCCCTGATATGATCGATCCTGAACTTGTTCTCAACGGAATGCATTTCATCTTCGGACGCCATCCGTATTCGAATGTATCCTTTGTTACATCGGTCGGTGTCAATACCAAGGATGTAGCATACGGAACCAACCGCGCCGATTATACTGTGATTCCAGGCGGTATCGTTCCCGGTCTTCTTGTGATGAATCCTGATTTCATGGAGAACAAGGATGATTATCCGTTCCTTTGGGGAGAAAACGAGTGTTGTACGCGTAATGTTCCGTACTTCGTGATGCTTACCCTCGGTGCTGAAGAAATCACAAAGGCTTTGAATAAATGATATTATTATTTAACTTTGAATTGAATATTGTGTCTATATATTAGATATAACATACCATAACACTAAAAATTATAATTTAATGAAAAGAATTCTTACAATTGCCCTCGCACTTGCTGTAAGTGCAGGTGCGGTTTTCGGCCAGGGTTTCGGTCGCGGACCACGTGTAGAGGATCCTACAGGTTACAAGGACACCTATAAGGATTACTTCACAGTAGGTGTTGCTGTAAACATCAGAAATGTGACTGATCCAGATCAGATCGCTCTCATCAAGAAGAACTTCAACAGCATCACAGCTGAGAATGACATGAAGGTTGTATCTCTTCAGCCACGCGAAGGCGAGTGGAACTGGGAGAACGCTGACAAGATCGCTAACTTCTGCCGTGAGAACGGTATTCCACTTCGTGGTCATACTCTTTGCTGGCACAGTCAGTTCGCTGACTGGATGTTCGTAGACGACAAGGGTGAGCCTGTATCTAAGGAAGTGTTCTATGAGCGTCTCAGAAATCACATCCATACAGTGGTTAACCGTTACAAGGACATCGTTTACTGCTGGGATGTGGTTAACGAGGCTATGATCGACGGTGACGGTCGTCCAACCCGTTTCCAGAGAGAGGCTCCAAGTCCATATCGTCAGTCAAGACATTATCAGCTCTGCGGCGACGAGTTCATTGCCAAGGCTTTCGAATTCGCTCACGAGGCTGACCCTGACGCACTCCTTTTCTACAACGACTACAATGCAGCAGATCCGGCAAAGCGTGACCGTATCTACAATATGGTCAAGAAGATGCAGGATGCCGGTGTTCCTATCCACGGTATCGGTATGCAGGGCCACTATAATATCTATGGACCAAGCAATGAGGACATCGAGGCAGCAATCGTGAAGTATTCTGAGATCGTTGACAATATCCATTTCACTGAGCTTGATATCCGTATCAACGAG